>NZ_CEVYEL010000110.1:0-1843 GCF_982403165.1 Longicatena sp. | reverse complement strand
GAGAAGGACAGGTTTTTTTCTATATAGAGATAGAAAGCCAAACACATTCCTTATGTGAGCGAAACCAATGGCATCACAAGAAGTTGTACTATTTCTGCTTTATCAGAAATAATCTTACTAACCCTTTTACCTATCATGTACTATTACTTAGTCATCTCCTAATATAATCAATACAATAATCAATACATCTTTTGTTGAAGATTCCTCATGGGGAAATCGTATATTGTGATTTCTATGGAAATCTAAACCTTTCTTAATTTACCTTGTCTTTAAGCATATATCCGATATAATAAAATTGATGATAACAGCTGCACCTTATTAAATCTTTCCTATTCTCAGATTTTTATGTTTCTACTGCTATGTCCTATTGGTTTATCGAAAATAAAAAAAAACTTGCAAAAGCAGAAGGGAGCTAACTATGATATTAGCATTGATAGGAGCTTTGTGTCTTGCGACGCTATTTACTTTACCATTTGTATATATCTTTCTTTTAAGTATCGTATGGACTACGACACATCCTTTTATTGAATACCTTCTCATTGTGGCAATGTTGATCCTATATGTATATATATGGTTAATGGTTCTTTATCGTTATCGACGCCATGCCTGGTTATCTTTTCGTAAGCAGCTTTTTATGGTAGTACCATTTTTATCATGCATTGTGATTTTGTTAGCTACATTTGGCTATGATATGTGGGAAAATCGTTATGAAATTAAGGGTACAGAAGTGAATCTCAGTGAATATAAACCATTTCACAGTTATAAAATAGCTACTTTGAATAAGGAAAGTCAATTTCAAATAAAAGATGAACTTGTTCGTTTGGATGGTGCTACTGCCTTATATCCGGTCTATGCATCCTTTGTACAAGCGCTTTATCCTAAGGATGAGTATGATCCATACGTTAGTGAAATCGTTAGCTGCACAACAACACCTACCGCCTATGAACGTCTATTAGAGAAGAAAACAGATCTTATTTTTGTGGCTGCTCCTTCGTCAAAACAGGAGGAAATGTTTAAAAAGCAAAAGGAAGAATTGGTTAAGGTTCCGATTGGTAAGGAAGCATTTGTCTTTTTTGTGAATAAAGATAATCCCGTAACAAATTTGAGCAGTAAACAAATTCGGGATATCTATAGTGGAAAGATAACTAATTGGAAAGAGGTAGGGGGAAAGGATGAAAAGATTCGTGCTTTCCAACGTCCTGAAGGCAGTGGTTCTCAATCAGCGTTGATTCGGTTTATGAATGGTCAATCAATCATGAAACCTATGACAAAGGATGTGCCTGCAGGTATGGGGGCAATTATTTCCGTAACAGCTGAATATGAAAATCGGGATAATGCAATAGGGTATTCTTTCCGTTTTTATACACAGGCAATGAAAAAAAGTAATAAAATCAAGCTCTTACAGATTGATGGAGTCGCCCCAACGGTAGAACATATACGTGATGATATCTACCCTATTACAAGTCCGTTTTATGCGGTTTATGTAAAGGGGAATGAAAATAAAAATCTTATGCGATTGATCAATTGGATACAATCAGATGAAGGCCAGCAATTGATTGAAAAGACTGGTTACGTCTCAATAATACAGAAGTAGTATAAATTGTCTAGTCAAGAAAGATAGCAGGAGATTAGTATCTCTAAGTATTATAAAAATAAAATGAGAATAGAATCAGTCTCTCTTTCATATTATTGCGATTTTATTTAAGTGTTAGTCCTTCTTTTATGCTATAAGTTCTTTATGAATATTAATAAAAGGCAAGCTTTTTGTAGGAAGAGCTCGCCTTTTCGTGTGTGGCGGGCATGCCACATATCTAGGGTGAAAATCCCTCGGGGCGTAGTTATC
>NZ_CEVYEL010000109.1:0-1966 GCF_982403165.1 Longicatena sp. | reverse complement strand
TAGTAGTACCTAGCGAGGTGTAGTATATGAAAATAGGTTTTATTTCTTTAGGCTGTAGTAAAAATTTAGTTGATAGTGAAAAGATGATGGGCATGTTGAAAAGTGGACATCATGAATTGGTTAAGGATGCGCAGGAAGCAGAAGCCATCATCATTAATACATGCGGATTTATTAATTCTGCGAAAGAAGAAGCCATCAATACGATTTTTAAGATGGCGGAATATAAAAAACAAAATTGTAAAAAGTTGATTGTGGTTGGCTGTCTGGCGCAACGTTATAAGGAAACCTTGGAGGCAGAAATTCCAGAAATCGATGCCGTCATCAGTATTCGCGAATACCCGCATCTACATGAGATTCTTCACTCTTTATTGGATGGGAAAGAACTTGTCAGCTATGGCAAAAGTGAGCGTATGGTATCAAGCAAGCCATGGACGGCATATTTGAAAATTGCCGAAGGTTGTAGCAATCGCTGTACCTATTGTGCAATTCCTTTGATTCGCGGTGATAATGTAACCTTTCCCATGGAACAATTGGTCCAAGAGGCCAAAGAACTGGCACAGCGCGGTGTTAAGGAATTGGTTTTAATTGCCCAGGATACGACAAAGTATGGAGTTGACTTATATGGCAAACGTTCTTTATTAGAACTGTTACAAAAGCTTCATGAGATTGATGGCTTTCATTGGATTCGTATCTTATATATGTATCCGGATGAAATTGATGAGGACTTAATTGAAGGTATGGCGAAGTTATCGAAAGTATTGCCATATTTTGATATTCCAATGCAGCATGCCAACAATCGTATGCTGGCAGCTATGAATCGTCGAGGCACTAAAGAGGAAGTCTTGGCATTGATTAAAAAGATTCGCAAGACGTATGCGGATCCTACTTTACGTACGACCTTTATCGTGGGCTTTCCCTCAGAAACACAGGAAGATTTTGATGAATTGATGCAGTTTGTAGAAGATGTTCATTGGGATCGCATGGGTGCTTTCACCTATTCTCCGGAAGAAGATACGCCGGCTTTTGATATGGAACAAAGTGTTGCAGAAGAAGAAAAACAACGTCGTTTAGCAATTTTGATGCAGCGTCAGGAAGAAATCTCTTTAGCCAATCAACAAAAACGTATTGGTACGGTGATGGAAGTTTTGGTAGAAGCACAGGATGGCTTGACTGGCAAATATCGTGGACGTGGAGCAAACAGTGCACCGGATGAAGTGGATGGTATGGTCATTTTTACAAGTAAACAACCATTAGCCCTGGGAAGTTTTATCCAGGTTAAGATTACCGAGGCCCTCCCTCATGATGTGATCGGAGAAGCTTTGTGTTAAAAGGCTTTGCCCCTATTATTGCCAAACAGCCGCGAGTGATGATCTTAGGCTCTATGCCATCTGTGACTTCTTTAGAGAAGCAGGAATATTATGGGTTTGCGCATAATCGCTTCTGGAAGATCTTGCATGCACAATTTGGGATGCCAATAGCTACCTATGAACAAAAGAAGGCAATCATTTTAACGCATCATATGATTTTATGGGATGTCATTGGAGAATGTGAACGAGAAGGCAGCTTGGATTCGGCAATTCGCAATGAAAAAGTGAATCCGATTGATGAGCTGCTAGAAGCGTATCCAGAAATTTCAATCATTATCTGCAATGGTCGTAAAAGCTATGAACTGTTTCAAAAACATTTTGCGCATTTGGATAAGCAAGTAATTTATTTGCCTAGTACCAGCAATGCGAATCGCACGATCAAAGAGGAAGCATTATTTGCAAAATGGATGCAGGTGTTATCTGCATATGATTTATAAAGTGCTGATGATTAGCACTTTTTTTCATGCTAGATGGAAATCTGAAAACGTTTCTAGGATGAAAGGGTGATAGAAGAAGCAAATGATAACGACAAGATAAGTTACAAAATGATCAGCTTGTGTCAAGTAGACACACAAAATAATTAAAACATTTTTGTCCAT
>NZ_CEVYEL010000108.1:0-2819 GCF_982403165.1 Longicatena sp. | reverse complement strand
TTAGATAAAGCTAAAGCTGTACAGGCAGATGGCTACACAAGTGCAAGCTATGCGAAGTTACAGGAAGCAATCAAGGCAGCTGAAAAAGTATATGCCGATGATAAGGCAACACAGGATGCTGTAAATGCACAGGTAACAGCAATCGAAAAAGCTATTTCGGCTTTAGAAAAGGAAGAAACACCAATTGTTGCTAATAAGGCAGAGCTGAAAAAAGCGTTAGATAAAGCCAAAGCAATACAGGCAGATGGCTACACAAGTGCAAGCTATGCGAAACTACAAGAAGCAATCAAGGCAGCTGAAAAAGTTTATGCCGATGATAAGGCAACACAGGATGCTGTAAATGCACAGGTAACAGCAATTGAAAAAGCTATTTCGGCTTTGAAAAAAGAAGAAACACCAATTGTTGTAGACAAAGCAGAACTGAAAAATGCATTAGATGAAGCCAAAGCTATACAGGCAGAGGGCTTTACAAGTGCAAGCTATGCGAAGCTACAGAAAGCGATCAAAGCAGCCGAAAAAGTTTATGCTGACGCTGCAGCAAGTCAAGATGATGTGAAAGTACAAGTAAAGAATATTCAAAAAGCAATTCAATCCTTAGAGGCAGTTAGTCAAACTAGTGCCAAAGCGATTTTACAAAACTTAGTTGAAAAAGCTGAAAAGAAAAAAGAAAGTGCTTATACCGCTGCATCTTGGAAAACATTTGAAAAAGCATTAAAAGATGCTAAAAACATCTTACAAAAGAAAGATGCAACAAAAGTTGAAATTCAACAAGCATATGAAACACTTGTGACAGCATTACAACAGTTGAAAGCAATTGAGCAACACAAAAAAGAGCCAGTTAACACAACAGACAAAACAGATACGCCTAAAACAGGGGATACTTCGCAGGCACAAACAGCAGGTATCATGGTTATCTTAAGTGGAGCTGTCTTAGCAGTATTGCGCAAGAAAAGAAAGTATGTAGAAGAATAAATGAACTTGAAGAGGCAAGATGAATTGTCTCTTCTTTTCTTACAGAATAAATAGAAATACTTTAGGATTTATTAAGATATGAAAGATAGATTTTTGGTATCATAAAGAAGAAGGAAGGTGGAAGGGTATGAAACGATTCCGTATTATTATGTTGAGTGTTGTGCTTTGTGTTATCTTCACAGGCTGTAAAGGAACCATCAGCAACGATGTAGAGATCGACTATGGAGTTTCCACAAAGTATTCCAGACTAGAACTTGAAGAAGCGGTAAACGTCATAAAAAAAGATTTTGTACGATCATTTGAAGATTGTACGATGGAACGTTTGGTGTATGCCGGGGATAAACAATCAAAAGAACATGGAGAGTACTATACAAAAGCAGATACCCTTTTGTTTTTCATGGATTATAAAACCGGCAACTTTAGCAGTGATACATTAAATAAAAACAGTGAATATCCTGAATGGCAGATCATGTTAGTAAAAGATGCATCAGGAGTCTGGAAAATATATCCTAGTGGTTGCGGATATGGATAATAAGATGGAATATAAATATTTGACAAATGTGTGATGAAAGGCCAGAAAAACACTGGCCTTTTTTCTTGTGAAAGATAACATCAAAATACAAATGTCCATCATTTGATGTGACACATATGTTATTTCGCGGTGGAAACTGATATAATAGACACATAAAAGGAAGTGGACGTATGCGCTTTTTAAAGAAATTCATCGTTTCATTCTTGGCAATCACCTTAGCTGTTTTAACAAGCTTTGTTAATGGTACATATCAGCTGAAAGCGAAGACCTATTTCTTTGCTCGCAGCAGCGCACCTTCAAAAAGTGATTTTCATTATTATTCGGATCAAAATATATATTATAAATATGATTATGGTATGCCCAATTGTACGGCATATGCGTGGGGAAGAGCCTATGAAATATTAGGAGAACCCCCACAATTATCTACCGGGATGGCGAAAGAATGGTACGATTACAATACAAAACATCATTATTATGCGTATGGTTCTATACCTAAGGTTGGCAGTGTGATGTGTTGGAATGGAGATTGGGGAGGTCATGTGGCTATTGTGGAAAAAATTGAAGGAGAATATCTGACCATTTCCAATTCCAGTTATGGTGGGGAAGCCTTTTACACACAGACCAATACCTTCGCATATCTAAAAACGTATTATCCGGGATTTCAAGGCTTTCTCTATTTGCACGATTTTACACCTGCCGTCAATCTTGCTAAACCGAAGCTAAGGGTTAGCCGTTCAGGGATGAATTACACTTTTCAATGGGACAAAATAGCCGATGCTACTACTTATCAGATTGATGTATGTCATGATGCGGAATGTGAATTAACTGACGAATTTGTTACAAGCAAACTCACCTTCACCAAAGCATTTGCCGATCAACCTTACTGGGTAAGAGTACATGCACAACATAATGACTTTGCTAGTGTTTCTAATACGGTGGGAGTGAATCCGGCAGCATATCATCTGATGGGGACAAAGCAAAATCTAGGAACGCATTTTTATGCCCAAATTGCATTTGGTGATATCTATGTAAAAAATGTTAACCATACGGCAATGCTGGAAACAGCGACCAATGATGACAAAGGAATATACGAATTTATACGTCAAAAAGATGGCAGCTATACGATAAAAGATACGAAAACTAAAGAATTACTGACCTCTATGCGACAAAAAAATAATGTAGATTTATTTTTTACAAACATAGATGATACAAAGAATCAGGCATTTTTTCTTCGAAAGTTAAAAAAAGGTTATGCATTACAGCCTAGTGTACTGTATTGTTGACATTTAACTAAATATTTATAGCTATTATAGCC
>NZ_CEVYEL010000107.1:0-3077 GCF_982403165.1 Longicatena sp. | reverse complement strand
CATCTGAATAAGATGCAGTAGTAATGTTAAATATCAACGATACAGCACACTAGCTATCATGGCAAATATAGTCTAATAAAAACAATTACAAACTGTGCGACTACATCTTATAAGAATACCGGTTTACAGGCGGGTAAGAAATATTATTTTAAGATAAAAACCTATGTTACTGCTGGAAATAAAAAGCATTATGATGGCAAGTACACAGGTACGCTAAGTATTACAACCTGCAAATCCCATACGAAATATGATGTTGTGGATACGGCCATAGCACAGAAAAAAAAGCCATATAAATGGGGTGGCAGTGGCCCTAAAAACTTTGATTGTTCTGGGTTGATTTATTATGCTTATCGTCAAAATGGCTATAAGGTACCTAGAGCGTTGGCTTATGCCGGACATAGTATTGGCAAAAAGACAGCAACTATTAAAATGGGGGATATTGTTCATTATAAAAACCATTTTGCTTTGGTAATCAGTAAAAAGAAAATTTCCAATGGTTATGAAGTGCGTGTGATTGAAGCGATGAATACGAAAGATGGAATCCGTGAAAATGTTTATTATATGGGAGAAAATGGACCTTTATTTAATAAAAATTTCATAGGCTTTCGAAGAATCTGATGGTTACACATAAAAAAGCAGGTGCTATGCGTGATAGAAGCCCTTTGTCAGGAGGAACGCATAAGACCTGCTTTTGCTATTTTATTTAACGTTTTTGCAATGCCGCTTTTGCCTGTGTAAGGGTTGTTAAGGCAGCCTTGGCTACATCTGGTTCGCTTTGGTTTTGCAAGACCTCGTATGCTTGGATAAAGGCGGATTCATAGGCTTTCCAACTATCCGGTGTGTATATATCCATTTGCAATTCACTGCTTGCCATTAATAATTTCTGAATTTCTTCTAATGTTTGAAAATATGCGTGCTCTTTTTCGATTTCTTCTAAAAGATCAATTAACCGCCATGTTTCATTATGTTTTGTACGCATGGCTTTGCGCGGCATACTAACTCCTTGCGCTTTCATGCGGGCATTCAGTTCTTGAATTTCTTCATCACTAAACCCATCAAGAAACATCAAATCAATGTGCATATGCATAGTTTGCGTTACTTCTTGTTGGGCTTTATCCTGTATGCCTAGCAGATAACCAATTGGTTGCTGCAAGTCTGTATCTGTTAAGATACGATACGCAATCTGCATATCCGAAAGAATAGTTTCAAGAATCGGCTTTTTCTCTTGATAATCACCGAAATATAGCAGAATTTTTTTCATAAACACTCCTTATATCTTTTTAAATAATTTGCAAGCGATGGTATCCATCTTGCTATAGATTACTACAGATATTAGTAGGATGGCAATACATATGCCTATGGAGATTGGCATGATAAGATCATTTGGAAGCAGGAATAAGGCTGCAATCAATAAGCCAGCTATTAGCATTCCCCCAAACATGGCAATCATACCGGACATATTCTGTTTAACTGCAGCAGCCTCTTGTTCCCATACTAGCTTAGGATGTGCCATATCAAGCAGAATGCAAAGCTCGTTACCCAAGAAAATAGCTATAATTGCACTGATAAAAGCGATGATATAATAAAGGATAGGAAGCATTGGAAAGAGGATATAAGCAATAATGAATAAAAGGAGAATAGTGAGAACGCTGACAATGATTCCGGCATTCATCTTAGCTATTATTTGTTTTCCTAAAGGCATAGGAATGTACTTCATGAACATGACATTACTGCCTTCTCGTGATATGGCTGTTGCACTGATCATATTAATACAACCAATCAACATGCCCATAGCTAATCCAGGTAAGATGGCATAATAAGCATATCCACTAAAATCTATTTGATTAAGGGCTGCTAAATTCAAACTTTCACCTTGTGACATGATGGAAATGACAATGACAATCGGGAAAATAAAGCAAGTACCAATACAATTCAAAAAATAAACTGGTGTACGTAAAAGCAATCGCAGTTCTTTTTGCGTATACGTAAATACTTTTGATTTCTGTGTTAATGCTTTTTTCATTTCAACATCATTTAATACTTTACGAGTGCTCTTTGTTTCATCGAATCCAATTGCCCCTTTGAAATAGAAATATTTTCCCATGATAAGGAAAACAGCAAGTGCTGCGATTAAAATCAGCAAGTAAAGGCCTAGCTGCAAGATGTCCTGGCTGATTAAGGCATGGGATGCAAAAGGTACTGCAGGGAACAAATAGGCAAACATGGAAATCAAAGAATTATTACCTTCAATTAATAAATTCACTAGGGCGGAAGGATCTTCTTGCTGCATTCCGCTAGAATTCATAAAATAAGAGAAACTCAATGCGAAAGCAACACTTAAGATACCACCAATCATATTGAAGCGATCGCGATTTTTAAAAAAGGGCACAAAGCGCATTACCAGCATGGAAATAATGCTGGAAAGAACGAGAGGATAAATCGGTAAGGTTAAAGCGATGATGACCACGAATACATAAAATAGTATACTAACTGATTCATTCTGCAAATATCCCGCTATTAAAGGAAGAAAAACGATGAGCGTAAACACATATTCATATAATAAACAAACACTAAATTTACTTGCTAAAATCGTTTGGGGCTTTAAGGGGAGGGATAATAAGATTTCGCTGTCTTTACTGAAGTAAAAAACGCCGGGAATCAAGAAAATAGAGAATAGAAACGTTACTAAATTTGTCATATGAAAACCGGCTGCTAAAATACTGCCGCTTTGTTGCAGGGGAGCCATCGTTTTAAAAGCTTCTTGAAACATATAATACAGCATGAATAGCAAAGGGATGAAACATATAGCTAAAAAACCATATAACAGGTAAACCCGCATTTTCTTTGTTTTCCCATCCGCAACCATACCTGCTGCATTTTTAAATAATGTGCGGGTAAGTGAGAAATACTTACGCATGAGATATAACCTCCAAGAATAAGGATTCTAGAGAATCACAATTTGGATGGTTATGTTGCAATTCCTCTAACGTACCAAAGAAAATGATACTTCCTGCATTAATGATGGCAACTTTATCACATAACTTTTCAGCAACTTCTAAGACATGTGTTGAAAAGAA
>NZ_CEVYEL010000106.1:0-3102 GCF_982403165.1 Longicatena sp. | reverse complement strand
GAGAAGGACAGGTTTTTTTCTATATAGAGATAGAAAGCCAAACACATTCCTTATGGACAGGCTTCATAGCAAATAGAGTGATTTCTAATAGTTATCTAGTAGTTGCCTAGTACTTACATAGTAGTTTATAAGTAGAAATTGCGTTTTCCGTGCTTTTAAGTTGTTTATTTTCCATAGGGTTCATACACCCTTTTTATTTCCACCCATCTTTTCCGTGTACCACCTGCATCAACAATATAGCTGTATTTGTTTATGATTTTGGAGAAGGAAACTTGAAAGTTGCGGGACTTTTCTATTCTTGTGGCAAAATTCTATAGCTAAGCAGAAAAGATATGCTATAATGATACGGTTGAGAAACCTACAGTATCTATAGAGGATAACTGTAATAAAATAGATGGAGGTAGTAGTATGATAGAAATTACCGTGCATTCATTAGCGGAAACAGCACAGCTTGGTGAAAAAATCGGGCATTTGCTGCATCCTGGTTCATTATTAACATTGAGTGGCGATTTAGGCGCCGGTAAGACAACTTTGACAAAGTCTATTGGTAAGGCGTTGGGTGTGAAGAAGGTCATTAATTCGCCAACGTTTACCATTTTGAAAACATATTATGGAAAAATGCCTTTGTATCATATTGATGCATATCGTTTAGAGGGCATCTCACAGGATCTGGGCTTTGAGGAAATTTTTGAGGATGATGGCGTTTGTGTAGTGGAATGGCCACATTATATTGAGGAACAATTGCCGAAAGAACGTTTGCGTATCGAAATACGTCGCATTGATGAGGAAGTTCGTTTGTTCATCATTGAGGGTATTGGCAAAGCATATGAAGAGATAGAGAGGGCATTAGCATGAAAACATTATGTATGGACAGTGCGCATAAGCATTTGATCTTTGTGTTACTGGAAGATGGTAACGTGGTGGCAAGTCTTGCACAGGAGTGTTGGAAACGACAGAGTGAAACATTATTTCCTGCGCTTATTGCGTTAATGGAGGAAGCGCATTGGAAAGCGGATGATATTGATGAAGTTGTGATAACGGATGGTCCGGGCAGCTATACCGGTGTGCGAATTGCGATGACGGTGGCTAAGGTTTTATGTACTAGAAAACATATTCCTTTATATTGCATCAGTACGTTGCAGCTGTATGCAGGTATGCATCCACATACGTTTGTAATGCTGGATGCGCGCAGTTCACGTGCGTATACGGCGTTATTGGATGAAGGAAAGTTCCTTTTGGATGAGGGTATCATGACGCTGGATGAGGTGAAAGCGTATCTGAAGGACAAGGATGTTCGTGTAGTTGGGGAAACGGAATTGATTGATCTTGCTCACGAAGATGTGGATTTTGTGGAAAATTTCCAGGCATTGCGTCCGTTAGCGCGTCGCATTGACAATGTACATACCTTAACTCCGCGATATTTAAAAGAAAATGATGCGTATTTGGTGAAGTAGTATGCTGCGTAAAATGCAAGTGGAGGATATTGAAGCGGTTGCGGCATTGGATAGTGAATGCTTTCCCTTGCCTTGGCAAGAGGAACAATATCGATATGAATTACATGAGAATCCGTTTGCTCATGTTTATGTGTTAGAAGTAGACGATAGGATCATTGGCTATATTGATTTCTGGATTACGTTTGAAACATGTCAGTTGGCGAAGATTGCTGTTGCACCGGCTTATCGTGGACAGCAGTATGCGCATTTGCTGATGGATGTCATGATTGCAACAGCAAATCAAGAGCAGTGTGAAACTATCTCATTAGAAGTACGCGTTTCAAATGAAGCTGCTCATAAATTGTATGAGCACTATGATTTTATCAAAGTGAATGTCCGTAAAGCTTATTATCAGGATAATGGTGAGGATGCGGATTTTCTGATAAAGGCGTTAGGAGGAAATTGTATATGAAAGACACGTATATATTGGCTATTGAATCAAGTTGTGATGAAACAGCGGTTGCCATCATTAAGAATGCGAAGGAAATCGTGGCAAATGTGGTGGCGACGCAGATTGATGTTCATAAGGATTTTGGCGGTGTGATTCCGGAGGTTGCCAGTCGTATTCATGTGGAAAATATTTCAATGGTTATTGAAGAGGCTTTGAAGAAAGCTAACATGGATGTAGCGGATATGGATGCTATCGCGGTTACACAGGGACCGGGATTGGTTGGTTCTTTGCATGTTGGTGTTCAGGCGGCGAAAACTTTGGCTTGGGCATATGATAAGCCATTAGTTCCCGTACATCATATTGCCGGCCACATTTATGCGAATCAGTTAATTACCGAGCTTGCATTTCCTTTACTTGCTTTAGTTGTATCAGGTGGACATACGGAACTTGTTTATATGAAGGATGAATGGAGCTTTGAAATTTTAGGCACAACGCAAGATGATGCAATTGGTGAAGCCGGTGATAAGGTTGGACGTGTATTAGGCTTACCTTATCCAGGTGGTGTCTATGTGGATAAGATAGCAAAGGATGGCAAAGCTATTTATACATTGGCGAAGCCTAAAACAGAGAATGAATTGGATTTTTCTTTCAGCGGTTTAAAGAGCAGTGTCTTGCAGTTTATTGATCGCTGTAAGCGGAAAAATGAAACATTCCTGCCTGAGGATTTGGCTGCTTCTTATCAGGAAACGGCTTTTGAGGCGTTATTGGAAAGAGCACGGAAAGCTTTGGAGCTGTATCACCCTAAACAAATGTTGTTGGCAGGTGGAGTTGCGGCGAATTCTTGTTTGCGTAAGAAGATCAGTGAGGATATGGCTAAGGCGTATCCAGAGGTTACCTTTATCATACCGCCGTTGTCTTGTTGTACGGATAATGCAGCAATGATCGGTGTTGCAGGTACCATCGCTTATCAGCATGGAGAGCGTGGAGATTTTGCTTTGACTGCAGATCCTGGCATGGAATTGGAAAGATAGGACGCATAGAAGGAAAAGTCTTGAGGAAACGTTTATAAACCGAATATTGGATATACCCCCTGAACTGTGGACAAATCAGTAAAGGGGGTTTTTGTATGGGAAAATCTCTAGTCGCATGGATATTATTTTATGAATTTATCTTGTAATAGTATTTACTAGTTGAACATTCTTTCATATAAAGTAATAT
>NZ_CEVYEL010000105.1:0-3143 GCF_982403165.1 Longicatena sp. | reverse complement strand
GCTTATAAGACAATGGATGGTAAAAAGTATTATGGCTCTTATAGTTCGATGAAACCTTGCAAAACAAAGTAAGCTTAAAAACCATCTTATGGAAAGATAAAGAAGTGTTTCTATCGCGAATGTTGTGCGTTAGAAACACTTTTCTTTACTTGTACCATCTTCATCCTGTCATACGCTTTTTCCCCTATAATCATCATGTAACCGTGAAATATTACCTCTTTGATACGATGGTAAGAAATGGATCTTCCCTTTAGAAATGGTAAAAAAACTCTAGTTTCTACTTGCTATATGTTGTATAATGTGGTAGATTGTGCAAATAGTGCTTATAGGAAGCAATGAAAAAAGGAGTATTGTATATGTTTAAAAGCGTACAGTATGTAGTAAAAGAAAACTTCTCTAACTTATATCGTATATTTTGCATCGCGAAGTATGAATTACTTGCGGATATGCGTGACTCTAAGTTTGGATTATTTTGGAATTTTGCATCACCGGCAATTCAGGTGCTTACATATTTCCTGATTTTTGGTTTGGCATGGTCAAGAAAACCTATCAAACATGACGGTATTGAAATTAATTATCTGCCTTGGTTGGTCGTTGGGTATGCTGCATGGTGGTTTATTCAGCCATGTATCCAGAATGGTTGTAATGCCATTTTCTCCAAAACCAGCGTTATCACCAAAATGAAATTCCCTGTCAGTGTCTTACCGGCAACGATTTGTGCGAAGGAATTCTTTAATCACCTTTGTATGATGCTGATTGCAATCGTGATGTTATTTATGTGCGGTTTCTTCCCGAATGTATATTGGTTAGGGTTGATTTATTTTACGATCTGTTCCTTTATGTTCGTTGAATCTGTCACCTTGATCTTATCCGTCTTAACGATGTTGTGGAGAGATGTCAGAAAACTGGTAACTTCGCTAATGCGAATGCTGATGTATTTTTCACCCGTTATTTGGGAATGTCATTTTGCGGCAAGTGTTCCATTTCATAATATCCTAAACATTATTATGAAATTAAATCCGGTGTATTATATCGTAAATGGCTACCGTGATTGTATTTTCTATAACCGATGGATATTTGCTCACCCGGCACAGACGATTTATTTCTGGGGAGTAACGATTGTCTTATTTGTAATTGGCTGTATGCTGATGTATAAGTTTAAACGTAAGTTCATTGACTTAATTTAGGCAGGTGATAAGAATGGCAAAAAATACATATGAAACAAACCCTTATGCGGTAGAATTACATCATATTTCTAAAATTTATAAATTAAAGAAAAAAGACGGACAAAAGTCAAATGATAATGAAAGCTTTTATGCGTTAAGAGATATTAGTATCAAAGTTGAAAAAGGCGATGTTGTTGGTGTGTTAGGAACCAATGGTTCCGGTAAATCAACGTTATCCGTTATTTTAGCCGGTATATCCGATATCGATGGCGGGGAAATGAATGTTAGTGGAGAACAAGCCTTAATTTCCATCAATACAGGGCTGAATCAACAATTGACCGGCTTAGAAAATATCAACGTTAAGGGTGCTTTGATGGGCCTTTCTAAAAAACGTATTCAAGAAATTACAGAGGATGTTATTGAATTCGCAGAATTAGGCGATTTCTTATATCAGCCGGTAAAAAAATATTCCAGCGGTATGAAATCAAGACTTGGTTTTTCAATATCTCTGGCATTGGATCCGGATATCTTTATTGTCGATGAAGCCTTATCCGTAGGAGATAAAGGATTCGCCCAGAAATGTATGAATCGTATGAAAAAACTGCGTGATGAACAAGGAAAGACAATCTTCTTTATCTCACATGCATTGCCACAGGTACGAGAATTCTGTAAGACGGGAATGTGGATTGAAGGTGGAAAGCTTATTGAATTTGGGGAAATTAATGAAGTATGTGACCACTATTCAGAGTATGTAGATAAATTGAATGCAATGAGTGATAAAGAAAAGAAAAAAATGTTAAACGAAAAATTTGAACAGCGAATCATTCATAACTATAAAGAGGGATTCTTATCTAAATTATTCACGAAAAAATAAAGCAACAACATCGTTGTTGCTTTTGCTCTATAGTTGAAAGGGAAAGAACATGCAATGAAAGGAGTTTTTTATGGATAAAGCAGTTGAAAATACAACGACGAGATTAGTGTGGCTAGACCAATTAAAAGCTATTTCCATGTATTTCGTCGTTTTAGGTCATTCACTGTTAAAGTTTAAAGAAGGAAAAGTATTTCGTTTTATTTATTCCTTCCATATGCCATTATTTTTCATGATATCCGGCTTAACATTTCGTCCTGATAAATATACGACTATCATGGATTGTGTGAAAGATAAAATCATAAAACTAGCTCATCCCTACATCATGTTAAATATATTATCCTTGCCTTTTTGGTACATCAACATGAAAACCCATATGATCCAACCGGATTCTTTGATAGAAGTTTTATTCGGTGTCTTCTATTCCAATAGCGCCGTTGTCAGAGCTCCATCCAATGCGACATGGTTTTTAATGACCTTATTATTTGCTGAGGTTATTTATTATATGATACATTATTATTTAAAAGATGATAAATCGGTCTTCTTAATGTCGTGTATCTTGGGTGTCATCGGTGTTATGGCACCGTTGGGAAAAGAGTTTTTGGATGCTCCATTCCATTTTGATGTATCTTTAGTTGCGCAATTTTATTATGGTTGTGGCTATCTGATAAGAAAGTATTTTACAAATTTCATGAATGCCTTTAAGGAGCATTATCGCTTTAAAATCTTTCTGTTGTTCTGTGTGGGAACCTTTTCGGCATTTATCAATAAGCAAGTAGATATGAGCAATGAACTGTATCGCAATATCACCTATATGCTGATTAGTTCCTTCTCGTTATCCTTCATTCTCATCTTTCTTGCGAAAAAGTTTAATTTCCACTCGAAGCTATTATCCTATATCGGACAGAATACCATTATCATATTAGCTTTGCACATCCCTATGTTACGTATTCTCCAGGCGGCTTTCCCGATTTTTTTAACAAGTCAGTTTTATGCCGTGTTAGCATCCATCATCATATACTTCATCATGGTGATATTTATATGGTTTATTAATCGTTATTTATATTTTATAGTAAAAATGCCAAAAAGGTTCCAAAACATAATTC
>NZ_CEVYEL010000104.1:0-3284 GCF_982403165.1 Longicatena sp. | reverse complement strand
ATCGGAAAAGTTGAGTAATCAACAAGAGTAATATTTTTAACTAAGGGAAACCGGATTATCCGTTCCAGATTCGGATATGCTAATTTCAATTTCGGAAATTTTTGAAACACCAGTTAGTGCATTACTCGGTGAATCGATTATTGAACAAGAGGCTGATGATGTAAAAGTAATAGCAGAAAAACTTGAAGTTATTAATTTACAACTGGCAAAAAGGAAGGAAACAAGGCGGAAGATTTTGCATTGGGCCTTTATCACATTGTGCTTATTATTGGTAGTGACTTTTGTGTTTTTCCTCACATTAAATAGTGCCTATCTAAATTGGGATTACGGTAATCCAGAAACGGCGGTTCAGGGAGTTGGGGTTCATATCTTTGAGTGGATGTTTATCAGGATCGCACCAGTGGCAGCTGTGATTGCTATTATCGGTGCTATTTTGACACGAAATAGAAAATTACATGGACTATAGAAGAAAAGAATAAGTGGAAATAACAGGTGTTCTTATTTGAACACCTGTTATTTAAAACTAGTTCAATGAATTCTCATGATTAGCAATATATTGCATTTGTTAGCAAATAAATGGCGGTATGATGCAGTGATTAAAGTTGTTTTGTAAATAAAGTTGCTTCTTGCTTTACAATTAAAAAAAGAATACAGATACTATATAAACTTAAATATATTAAGATATCATAGAAAAAGGTTTTCACGAATCGATCTTATTGATCATAGCGAAAACCTTTGACTATTTGTATAAAAATCATCTTTTTTGCTTGTGAAACATTTCAAGTGTATAGTCGATGGCGATTTCTAAGGGATCTACAAAGCGTTCATCTAATTGCTCACGCTCTTTTAAAATCGATAATTCTGTACAAGCTAAGATCATACGCTCAACCTGCTGTTCTTCCATCTCTTTGATGATGCTGATTAATTTATCCTTATGAATAGGTTTACCGGCTTTAATATCATCATAAATTAAAGACATAACATGTTGTTGATTTTCCTGATTTGGGATGACCCATTCTAACTGTTGTGACTCACAGCTTTTCTGATACAATTGGCTTTTTATTGTACCATCAGTCGCTAATATTCCAACTCTTTTTATGCCTTCTTTTTTTAATCGTTCTGTCGTATGGTCAATCAAATGGTAAATAGGTGCATGACTTACCTTTTGAAATTCATCATAGAAAAAATGCGAAGTGTTACATGGAATCAAAATGAGTTTTACCCCAATCTGATTGAGTAAATGCAGATCTTCCATAAAATAAGGAAGAGGATTATCATTTGTATGATCTAAGATATAGCTCGTGCGATCAGCAATCTCGGCATGATTCAATATCACCATATTTAAATGGTCCTGATCGGTAGGTGCCTTGGTTGCACGTAATATTTTTTCATATAGGTATGCACTCGCTTCTGAGCCGACACCACCGATAATACCTAGTTGATAATTCATGGAGCACCTCCTATCCTGCCCTTAATAGTATCATACATCAAAAAGGGAAACAATATGACAAAATAAGAAAACGTTTAAGAAATTAGAGAGCTTATTTAAAAGTTTTGACTACTAAGGTACGATCCACCTGAATGTGAAAAAGAAAAAAGGGGGAGGTCATTCTTGTGCTCTAATGAATAGGTTACTAGGATGATAATAAAAAAACAGCAAGAATGCTGTTTATGATTAAATCCCACGTTTATTGAAATAGAGCTTATACTTTTTATAAGCCATATGATAAAATCGGCGGATCATGACGGCGCGGAATAAGGAGCGATCTTCTTTATATAAAAGTGTTGTGTCATATTTCTTTTCTTGAATTAATTGCTTTACCTGTGCATAAGAATCCTTAGAAACATATTTCAACAACAATTTCGGTGGTATATGGAGCCATAGATATGGATTATCGTGATAATGTGTTTCCATTTGCTTATGTTCAATCAAGTCATCAACAAGATATTTTACTAGATTACATCCAGACGCAGTTGTGAAATAGCTGCTGCGACCTTGTCGGATATTGATTTCGAATACTTTGTATTTACCATCACGGACATCATATTTCATATCGAAATTAGAAAATCCAGTGTAGTGCATATCTTCAAGGAATTTCTGATAGCGTGCATATACCTGTTTATTTGCTTGTTGGACGATTGCATTGTAATTGCCAATACCATGTGGTGTATAATCTTCACTGACACAATGTCCAAGGCACATCATTTTTACTTTACCATCGCGATCAGAATAGCTGTTTAAGACATACATTGTACTGTCATCACCTGGAATGAAGTCCTGAATGATCATGCAGCCGGTATAGCCGGCATTGTATACCGCATCTAGGATTTGTCTTAATTCATCCATATTTTCAGCACGGTAGCCCTTTTTCTTTCCTTCAAATTCCAGATCTACATATTCGATAGAATTGCTGGCTTTCGCCGCTACAGGAAAGTCGAATGGTAGAGTGAAGTTATCTTTATTTGCTTTCGTTATAATAAAAGTTTTTGGATAGTCGAGTCCGTATTCTTCACAAATCTGATAGAAATCTTCTTTATTTTCTAATTTTTCTTTCATTTCATTGGAAATGTAATTTGTCACAAAATAGTTATCCAGAACATCGCGGTGATTAACAATCAGTTCGGTATAACGGTCTCCGCAAGCGATGAGCAGTAAGTGCTCATAATATTGATGATAGGTCTTACCTACTTCTTCAATATATTTAACAAAGTTATCATCATGATCAAATTCATGAAAGGTCATTACTTTTACAATGTTACTTTTTTTTGTTTCTAATAAAGGAGCTTTCCCTAAAGAGAGAGATGTAATTCCATATTCTTTATGGAAGGATTTTGCTATTCCATAGGCATTGGCGTCAGTACCTAAGATGACTGGTAGAAACTTGCGGTTGGTGTTTTTTACTAGAATATCCATATTGTAGTTTTACCTCTTTTCTATATTCAATGTAGTTTATCGTCCATGTGATCATATTCGTTGTTATTTTCATACATCTATATATTCACATTGCGTTAATCATTATAGCATAGTTTTGGTTAGAGGTTTTAATAAAATCTTAAAGTATGATGAATTCAGGGCATGAGTATGTAATGTTTTTAAAAGATAGGATTAGGAGGGGGAAAAGATGCTATGTGAGTTGTTTAGGATAGGGAGTTATCAATAGTGGGAAAACTTCTTTTTTAATGAATAACTGTGTAAACGTTTACATAAAAGGTGAGTAAAAAAAGCCTTTTAAAAAGTGAAAAAAATAAAAAATAAGCGTTGACATGAAAGATAAATTGATGTA
>NZ_CEVYEL010000103.1:0-3486 GCF_982403165.1 Longicatena sp. | reverse complement strand
CCGTATAAGATGTCCATCCATTATCTTCATCAATATAGAGATGATAATCTCCCTCATTGATCATCGGTTCAATAGTAAACACCATACCGGGAGCCAGAATCATGCCTTTTCCCTTACGCCCTACATGTGAAACGATAGGATCCTCATGGAATGCTTTCCCAACGCCATGTCCGGCAAAATCTATCACGACACTATAACCTTTGCTCGTTGCATATTCATGAATCGCCGCTCCAATATCGCCTACATGCCCCCAAGGTTTGACAGCTTTTATACCGATTTCCAGACATTCTTTCGTCACTTGTACCAAACGCTTTGCCTCTTCACTCACTTCACCAATCATAAACATTCGCGAAGCATCGGAGTAATAACCATGAAAAATGGTGGAAACATCTACATTGACGATATCGCCTTCCTGTAAGATGATTTCATCATCCGGAATACCATGACATACCTCATCATTAACCGATGTACAAACACTTTTAGGAAAGCCTTCATAATTCAAAGGAGCAGGTATTGCCCCATGACTTACTGTGTAATCATACACCAATCGGTCAATATCTCCGGTACTCATACCGACATGTATATGCTTTGCGACATGATCAAGTACACCGGTGTTAATAGCAGCACTCTTTTTGATACCAAGAATATCCTTTGTACTTTTGATCAAACTGCGATCTGGCACAATCTCGCCATTTCTAGCAAATTCGCGAATTTTTTCATCAAACTTTTCATGACATTGTTTATATTTTTTGCCACTGCCACACCAGCAGCGGGAATTTCTATGCATTTCCATATCTTTACACCTCTTTACGTCGTATAGTATATCACGTATCTCTTAAATTTTCATACCATTTCCTAAAAAGTAATACAATTGCCATGACAAAGCCGAATTAAAGATTGACTTTCCTTATATACACCGATAAAATTATGCATAAAAGGGTGTGAATGTATGAAAGCAAGAGAAAAATTCTCATCGCGCTTAGGCTTTATCCTAATCTCAGCGGGATGTGCAGTCGGACTGGGGAATGTCTGGCGGTTTCCTTATATCACCGGCCAGTATGGCGGAGCTGCCTTTGTATTGCTATATTTATTATTTCTGATGCTGTTAGGCTTACCTATCATGGTAATGGAATTTTCCGTAGGACGCGCATCTATGAAATCGGCCGCAAAATCTTTTGATGTACTAGAGCCAAAAAAGACAAAATGGCATTTCATCAAATATGTGGCAATCGGCGGTAATTACATGCTGATGATGTTTTATACGACCGTTGGCGGATGGATGTTGAATTACTGTTTAAAAATGATAAGTGGCACTTTTGAAAACCAGTCAACAGAAGCAGTGGGGCAGATATTTCATGATATGCTCGCAAGTCCTGCGCAGAACCTGTTTTGGATGGTCGTAATTACCATGATCGGCTTTCTCGTCTGCAGCAAGGGATTACAAAATGGGGTTGAAAAGATTTCCAAATATATGATGTCCTGTTTATTTATTGTTATGCTGATACTGGTGATACGCGCTGTCACTTTACCAGATGCTGTAGAAGGTTTAACGTTTTATTTAGTGCCTGATTTTGGTAAAATGATGGAAAACGGCTTATGGGACGCCATTTTTGCGGCAATGAGTCAAGCCTTCTTTACGCTTAGTCTGGGTATCGGAGCGTTGGCTATCTTTGGCAGCTATATCGGAAAAGATCGTTCTTTACTAGGTGAAAGTCTGAATGTCTGTATCTTAGATACTTTAGTTGCCTTTATTGCCGGTTTGATTATTTTCCCTTCCTGTTTCTCTTTTGGTGTAGATGCCGGAAGTGGCCCAGGATTGGTATTTGTGACATTACCAAATGTCTTTAATGCCATGGCTCAAGGACGCTTATGGGGAACCTTATTCTTCTTATTTATGTCCTTTGCAGCATTAACGACCATTATTGCCGTATTTGAAAATATCGTTGCCTTTGCTATGGATAGCGGTTGGTCAAGAAAGAAAGCCGTATGGGTAAATTTCTTTGCCATCCTGATTTTATCACTGCCTTGTGCATTAGGATTTAATATTCTATCCTTCTTACAGCCATTAGGTGAAGGAACAACCATTCAGGACTTAGAAGATTTCATCGTTTCCAGCAATTTATTACCATTAGGTTCCTTATTATATCTATTATTCTGTACCTTCCGTTATGGTTGGGGATGGAAAAATTTCCTTGGTGAAGCAAATACAGGAAAAGGGCTAAAGTTTCCTAGCTGGATACGAGGCTACGTCAGTTTCATACTGCCTGTCATCGTCATCTTTATTTTCTTCCAAGGTTATATCGAGAAGTTTTCAACACCATGGAATGCAATCTTACCAATTGTTTTGATCCTGTTTATCATCTTTATACCAATACATGCATGGATCATACAACATAAAAAAAAGCAGTAATTCAGCTAAAAATGACTCCTTGAAGTAGTAAGGAGTCGTTTTTTATGGAAAGGTAATGGCGGTTTGTTTATGGAATGAACAAATGCAAACGAGGGAGTAAGTACCATTACCAAAGTCTTTCAAGGTATTACTTACCTTGTACTTTTAGTATAAGACAGCTTTGTGAAAAACATATGAATAGTATTTGAATTCTGTGTTAATTTATTAAAGAGCACATACAATAAGACCTCTACGAGGGATAGAGGTCTTAAGCATGAAGGCCGGTAATGGAAATTATAAAATTATGTAAACATGATAGCTGTTGTTACTATTACTATAGGGATGGGGAAACGATTTCCATTACCACACAAGCAGTAAGTCTGCCTGTACCTATACTATAACGTGCGAATGTGAAGGATATGTGATGGTCATGCGTTTTTTTACAACTTTTTGATAATCATAAGAGAGGATATAAGACCTTCCCCATACAAATACCCATCTATGATCGATCATCATTCCACTCTTCCCTTTTTCTTTATTTGTGTTAAAATACCTCTGACATTATAAATTCACATAGGAAGGAGATTATTATGAATCGTTTCTGGGGACATCTTTCAACGATCAATCATCATAAAATACTGGTAACTAAATTATGCTTTCGCTGCCATTTATATAAGCAAGGAATCTTACACGATTTATCAAAATATTCACCTGTTGAATTTTGGGCAGGAGTTACCTATTATCAAGGCTTTCGCAGCCCTATTAATCGAGAAAAAGAAGTAAAAGGGTATTCCCTTGGATGGTTGCATCATAAAGGACGGAATCGTCATCACTGGGAATACTGGTTGGACAATGGAAATGTAAAAAATGGTGTCATTGCTATTGAAATGCCTGTCAACTACGTTGTTGAGATGATTTGCGATCGTATTGCGGCATCCATGACCTATCAAAAGGAAAACTATACCGATGCCAGTGCTTTAGAATACTTCTTAAACGGTTATGACAGAGTCATGATGCATCCTAACACAAAAGCATTGACACAGCATATATTAGAATATTTAAGAGATCATGGTTTAGATCAGACCATTGCTTATATC
>NZ_CEVYEL010000102.1:0-3557 GCF_982403165.1 Longicatena sp. | reverse complement strand
TAGGCGGTCTTGAAATATAGACATATTTCGTATCGCCAGCAACTTCAACATTATCAATACTGATAGAGCCATCATCAGGTAGGCTCAGCAATTTAAAAATATAAGAATAATCCATGAGTTACCTCCTTTTAACAGAGAGCATAACCATGAAATATTATAAATAAAGAAACAGGCAGATTCACCTATTTCTCATTTGAAATAACCCCCTAAAGTCTAGACCCCTAAAGTTGCCCCTAAATTTCAGACCCCTAAAGATTTTGGATACCCTTTTCATTTTCCACTAGTATTACAGCTTTTTTCTTAAGCTGGTATATCATCAGTTATCACTGGTTTCTTAATCATCTTATTCAATTTGGTATATGTTACCGCTATTAAGCAAAGGATGATGTCAAAACTAGCTGGCAATCAATCGTTTTCAGCCATCTTGTTTTTAAACAAGATGTTGTTATTTTCGAGCATCTGCAGATAAACAAAGATGTCGTTATTGGTAAAGACACCATCTTTCAGAATGTTTGCTTCTTGTAAAACAGGGTCATTGCCATCTGCAATCAGGATATCCAGATAATGTGCACAGATCGGTCCGCAATCCTCTAAGAAGCTTCGATGAAACAAGCTAGGTGTATGATCAACAGCATAATGCAATATCCCATCAATCTCATACACCGGATGGGTAAAGGTTGTTGGTTGAGAAGATTCAATGGCACAATGTGCATCGCAGCTAACATCAATGATCATCGCATGTGGTTTCATCTTTTTTAGATCACTGAGATACAAAATGTGATCACTTCGTTCAACATCCCATAAAATACAATTTATGATAACATCATATTCCTGAAAAGATGAAGAAATGCTTGTTCAGCCTTACGTGGATAAACATCCACATAAGCACCTAGCTGATACAATATTTGCATAGCTCCTTTTGCTGTGTTGCCATTTCCTAAGATTGCTACTTTCTTCCCTTGAGGAAGTGTTCCGTATAATTGAAAAGCATGTAAAACAGCAGCCTTGCCAGCCAATTCACTGTTTTTATAGAAAACAGCACGACCTTCCTCATACATGTTTTCCCAGGCAAAGGCATTCATTTTTTTACGCATCAGCAATTCTGCGCGTTCTTTGGTTTCGGCAGGATGTACCCAGCCAAACAAAATCGTGCCATCTGCCAGATCCTGTAGATAGCTGGCATCTCCGATTTTTGGGTCGCAGATGATTTGCTTTCTCATCACTTCTTTAGGATCATCTATATGAGCGCCACTAGCTCGATAATCCTCATCTGAAAATCCGCATATCTCTCCATAGCCATGGCAGAGATACAGTTGTTCCTTGTGTTTCATAGATGCGATGTCGCATGGACGTAAAACGCGGCGATGTTCATGTTCTTTTGTCGGAATCATTAATCCTACGGTATTCATGAGATCATCTTCTTTCATGTTGCATCCTTAGTATAACATAGATGAAAACAGAAGGAAAAGAATTCATGAAATCCTTTCGCAAACAGAAAAGGGTATGCTATAATTACTAACAGAATAGAAAGTAGGAATATCATGGAACAAAAAGAAACCTTAGAAGCCGTAGAAACAAAGGAAGTAACGGCGGAATCTGTAGATTTTCAATTTGAAACGGTGTTGAATGAAATCTATCAGGATTTTAAAATTATGGATGAGCATGTAGATGCCGGATTAGATGCACGATTAAAAGAATTGTTGACGCATACCGAAAATGAGTTAACAAGTGAAGAATATATGAAGCTTATGTATATGGAAGGACTGAAGTATGAACAGCAGGAAAATAAAAATGCTGCACGCTTTTGTGCCATGCGCATGCTGAAAATTAAGGAATGCTATGAAAATCCTAAGAAAAAACGTCCGCGTTTTTTGGATATGATTCCTTATACGATACCGGAAGAAATGCTTGAGTTTATTGAGCGTTACACGGATTTTTTGGAAGATACATATAACTTCATCAGTAAACGTTTGTTGTTAATTACTGCTGGTTTAGTTGTTATTATCCTTTTAATCTTTATCCTTGTTTTAAAATTGAATTTTTTAATGTCACTTATAAATGCTGCTTTGATTGGTTTATTGAACTATATCCTACAAAAGCGTCGCTTACCGGATATGTTTCAGAAGAATCAAACTGCAGCAATTGAGCATTATGTAGAGGACGATGTACTTGAGTTTGATCGTCCTGTGCGTTATTCATAAACTTATGGAAGATATCTTTGCAAGGGGATGTCTTCTTTTTTTATACGTTTGTAAAGGTTAGAGCTTATTACGCTCATTGATGATGCTATCCCAGGTCATGCTACCGATGACACCATCGACATTTAAATCATATAAATACTGATATTGCTGTACAGCAGCGACGGTTCTTGGTCCATAGATGCCATCTACCGGAATCGGACGCAGACATTTATTGGTGGCTGCAATTTCATTGAGGTATTCTTGCATTTTAAATACGGAAAGTCCTTGTTGACCGCTGGATAAATAAAAACCACGATTGGCAACCGGAATATTGGTGACGACACCTAATTCACGAAGCTTATCGACAAGAGAATTCCAGGTATTATAATTGATAACACCATCAATTGGTAAGCCGGCATAACGTTGCCATTCCCGTACGGCTGTTTCTGTTAATGGGCCAAAGACACCATCTTGTTTATTCACGGTAGAAATTAGATTCCGTTGTTGCATCATATTCAGATATGCCTGCAGTTTGTTCACACCGATACCGAGGTCACCTCGTTTAATTACATATTGTGTAGCCATTCTTTCATCTCCTTTCCTTATACTATATGTAACATGTGCATATTCATCTCAATGATTGCCTAGAAGCATCGACATGAAGAGAGGAAACAAAGGATGTTTTTAGATGAAAAAGGTTTTTTTTCATTGCTTTGATTCATACACTGTCATGAGGTGAGCATATGAGATTATTCAAGTGGATTGGGTCAGTATTGGTGAGTGTCTTCTTGATGGTAACAGCGGTTACCGCAAAAGAGGAAGGATATTGTGTTGAAGGTAAAGTGTTAGATGAAAAGGGACACCCTGTACAAGGGGCAAGTTTCACTTTATATCAATATGGTGCCGTTATGAAAGATGCTGTTATCACCAATGCCAAAGGAGAATGGAAAATTACAGAATTGCCGGCAGGAGATTATGTGCTGAGTCAAGAAAGCAGCCCTTATGGCTATGAGATGATGGAAAAACCACTAGCGATTTCGTTGCAGCAGGATAAGACACTTGTTGTAGATACAATACGTAATGCGCATATGGAAGGGAGTGTGCGGATATGGTTACAGGATGAAAAGGGAAAAGCCATTGCAAAAATGTCTTTACAAGTGTTAGATGAACAGAACCAGCGTTGCTGTCAGGGGGAAACGAATCAAGAGGGGATGTTTATGGCGGAACATCTTTTTTTAGGTAATTATCGTTTAGCCGTTTTAGATGAGCATTTATATAAGGAGAATGAGGAAGGTCTGCGTTTCACGATGACTTCGAAAAATCATAAGCAGATTCAGAATATTTATTTCCATTTGCAGAAAAAAAGCGGTAATGTTT
>NZ_CEVYEL010000101.1:0-3786 GCF_982403165.1 Longicatena sp. | reverse complement strand
GGAACCGTACGTACGGTGGTGTGAGAGGGTGATTTATTTCACCCTACTCGATTTGTATGAGGAAGGGGGAAGAAGAAAAAAAGGGTTGTGATGAGAGATGATGTGGATGAAGATGAGCAGATGAAAGTAGTTACTTAAGAAAAATTAAGATTTATTCGTTTTAAGAAGAGAAACGAGATTCAATAGGAAGATGTTGCGGAAAATAAAAAAAGTCTCTTAAATCGCTTAAAAACATCGATTTAGGAGACTTTAGATAGAAATACCTAATGTAAATAAGCAAAAAAGAGAGAAACTCTCTTTTTTTGTTTTTTTATACTCTACGAATTCCTGTAATACTCTGTCCGTAAGAAGCCCATTCACTGACACCACTTACAATAACACCCATACTAGGATTTGCTGCATGAACCATCTGTCCACCACCAATGTAAATAGACACATGAGATCCGCCATCCCAAACGATGACATCTCCATACTGCATGTTGTTGTAAGAAACCGCAGAACCCATACCAGCCTGGCCATAACCAGATCTAGGTACGCTTACTCCGACTTGATTGTATGCATAGTAAATTAAACCTGAACAGTCGAATCCAGCAGGACTAGCACCACCCCATACGTAGTTATAACCTACATAAGAAGATGCAATTGATGCAGCAGAACCATTACCGGCATGACCAGCAGGGTTCAAATTTGCATTGTTATTCTTTTTTGGAGCTGAATAAGAAGTAGACGCTGCTGTTTCATAAGTTGTTGTTTCAGCTTTCGCTTTCTTCTTAATTTTCTTAGCTACACCCTTCTTATCGAATTTGTAACCATCTTTTTTCGTATCTGTGTAGGCATTTCCATTCTTACTGAAAAGGTACTTCTTACCTTTAATGGTCTGCCAACCTTTTAAACGATAGCCATACTTGTTATAGTACTGAATCATATCGTTTTCATGTGTCCAACCGGATTTTAAAGTACCGTTAGACTGGAAGTTATACTTTTTACCATCAATCTTAGTTTCACTTGTTGCCAGAGAACCATCTTCTTTGAAGTAGACTTTTTTACCATTCAGCTTCATCCAACCTTTCTGGATGTTGCCGTTAGCATCAAAGTTATAAGTCTTACCATCAATTTTCTGTTCACCGGTAACTTTTACACCATACTGGTTATAGTATGTAGTGTTTTCATCTTGCCATCCAAGTAACAGTTTTCCGTTTTTCTGGAAAGCGTACTTGTGACCATCAATCACCACGTCACCACTTACTCGTTCACCGTTTGCGTTGAAATAATAAGTGCTTTCGTTGATTGTTTTCCATCCTGTAACAGCTCTACCTTCATCATTCAGGTAGTAGACAGCACCTGTTTCTTCAAACAGCCAAGCTGTTTTAACTTTTCCATCTACCATGTAGACGCCATCGTGCCATCCGTCTGTATTGGATGCTGCATATACTGTTGTAACAGCAGAGAGCGCTGTAGCAATTCCTAAGACAAGAGCAACTTTTTTTGTGTTCTTTTCGATAAAGTTCATGTTATCACCTCGACATCAACGTCCTCATTGTAACAAAGACTTTTTAATCGTGCAACCCGCATTTTTTGAAAATCTTACGTTTTTGTCACTTTACGACCCCATTTGAAATCCGCATTTAACCGATGAACAAAGGCTTAATGACATTTTTTAAAATTCTTAAAATTTTTTTTATTTTTTTTTAAATTTGCCTGTTTTTTATTGACTTTCGACAAAAAAGCCCTATTTATCAGCTATTGCGTAAAAACCAGTAGGTAGAGCCGTTACTGGAAGGTACTCCCGTAATCGGATTTACTTGTACTTCCATGATATCATCACTTGGTTGATACCAGATATTTTTCTGATTTTTATACAGTGTGTTGATTGTATCCTGAAAGATCTTTTTACTGTTTGCATAATATTGTTTTGCCAGCTTGCGATTATCATCAAAGCCACACCATACCCCGATGACATATTCCGGATTGTACCCCATGACCAAGGAATCCCAATCACTCGTTCCAGATTTCGCAGCCATTGTCACTTTCGGCTGATAGCCATACATACTTGGAAACGCATAGCCTTTATTGCGAATATCAAAAGTTGAAGTCAGCAATTGTGAGAGCAGTAAAGTTTCATTTCGCTGCAGCATGCGTTTAGGAGTTGTCTTATGTTCATATAAAACTTTATCATCGCTTGTTACAGATGAAATCATCGTTGGTTTAACATAAAGCCCTTCAGAAGCAAACGTCGTATAAATGCGCGACAGCTCCAGTAAATTCATATTCACAGTGCCTAAGGCTTCACTTGGGTTTGGCTGTGATTGTTTAATGTCAAAATCCAATAGTGCTTGATGCAGGGTATCTTCACCTAAAAACAGATGAGTTTTAACGGCATAGATGTTGTCACTTAATGATATGGCATTGATCAATGAGATTTTTGCATTGGCATATTGATCATCATAATTGCTTGGGGCATAAGTTTCGTTGTTCGCAAGGCGAAAGGTTGTTTTCTGTGAAGTAAATTGTGTGGCTGGGGTAAAGCCCTGTTGTAAGGCACAGTAATATAACAGTGGTTTAATCGTGCTGGCAACTTGACGCGAAGACTGGCTGGCCCGGTTATATTGGGAAATGGTGTAATCCTTTCCTCCGGCAATTGCCAGGATATTACCAGTAAAGGGCTGAACGATGATACCTGCGGTTTCTAGTTCATCATTCATATCCATGTGAGCCCGTATGGATTTGTCTAAGGCCGCTTGTACATCTGGATCATAGTTTGTATGTACATGGATTTCTTGATCTAAGTCGATGGATAGTTCGTTGAGTTCTGCAATCACGGCATCAACGTAATATTCGTTCAGACCATTTTGACTATCTTTATGGTTTTGTGATAAGACCAGAGGTTCTTGGCGAGCTTGTGCTTCTTCAGCTTTTGTGATAACCCCATGTTCACGCATAAGTTTTAAAATGAGGTGTTGTCGCTTAATGGCATTCTCTTTGTGAAGGTATGGGGAATAAATACTGGGACCATTTGGAATACCTACTAGCATGGCCGTTTCCCCAACGCTTAAATCTTTCATATCGGAATCAAAGAAATAATGTGCAGCTGATTGTATGCCGTAAATGCCATGTCCAAAGTATGCCGTGTTTAAATAACCTTCTAAAATATCTTTTTTACTATATTGCATTTCTAGTCTTGTGGCATAGAAAAATTCTTGAATCTTGCGTGAAACCGTTTGTTCATTTGTCAGGAACAGATTTTTGGCATATTGTTGTGTGATCGTAGAACCCCCTTGCAGAATATCCCCATGTACCAGATTTGTTGATAAAGCTTTGATAATGCGAACTGGATCAAAACCGGCATGATAATAGAAGCGCTTATCTTCTACACTGATAAAGGCATCTTGTATGAATTCAGGAATATCGTCAATCGAAGTCCACTGCATATTTTTTTTAAAATTGGATTCATACATGACATTGCCATTGCAATCATAAATCGTGATATTTTTTCTTTGCTCATCCAGGGGCAATCTGTCTATGAAAGCATATGTGTATAACAAGATAAAAGCCGTAAGAATAAAAAAGATACTGCCAAAGATAATTCTGCGAAACCATTTCATAAGCGACACCTCTTTACGATATTAGTTTGAACATCTCCTTGTCTTTTAAACAAACTGATACAGAAAGACGTAGAACTATATATTCTATTAATAGAATATTATAAATATATATGTTGTTTCGTTTGTGCAGAAAAGTTATGCGTATAGAAGCAGGTAAAGCTTTTATATTTAAAAACAGGTTACA
>NZ_CEVYEL010000100.1:0-4272 GCF_982403165.1 Longicatena sp. | reverse complement strand
CTTCTATACAATGACACGATGGGACCTGGATATATTTAGAATAGTATCATTCTTTATGCAAAGGGTATTTACGTATACATAAATCAAAAAGATAACCAAATGATTCTTAATATTTTAACGATATTTTATAGTTTTGGATTAAAAGTGGTTATAAAAAGTGTTATATTTTTTACATTTCTGCTTTTGCTATGGTATACTGAAAAATTGTGTGGTTATTGAAGGAAAAATATGCTAAAAAATATATGGATGAATAAGAAGCAAAGAAAGATGATGGGCTTTTCGACAGTAGTAATTATTGTTTTTATCATTAGTTTATCTTTTTTACTTACGCAAAAAGGAAAAGATATCGTAAACACAGAAGTTAATAATTATCTCCATGAAATATCACAACAAACTTCTTACAAAGTGACGCAACGTGTCGAAACAAATTTTTCTTACTTAGCAACGCTATCGAACTCTTTAGCATATCTGGATGAATCCGCTTATGAAGCGTATCTTTATGATGCTTATGAAGGTGGAGCTTTTGAATGGATTGGCACTGTTGATCATAAGGGAATGCTAAAGGTGAAGAACCATCCTTTAAAAGATGTATCTCAACTAACTTGTGTAGCAAAAGCTATGCATGGGCAAGTGAGTGTAAGCGATAAGCTGTTGAAAATTTTTGATGAAAAAGGGGCTGTTTATGCAGTACCTTATAAAGGAAAGGATAATAATATTAGCGCAATCGTAGGATGAATACCACCTGAAACCATGAAATTATTGCTGAATACAGAATCATTTTCAGGTACCGGGTTTTCACATATCATAGCGAAAAATGGTGATTATATTTTACATTCCAAAAATAAAAATGCATTAATTGATGGTGATAACTTTTTGAACACCTTCCAGCAAAAGCTGAAATTACATCTTCAATGTAATTCCAAAAGTTTTGTCAAGATATTGCTAATCATAAAAAAGGTACCATTACGTTTAAGGTAAATGGCGATAATATGCGAACACTCACTTATACTCCATTAGATAATTGTGATTGGTATCTTTTATCCATCGTACCTTCTACGATGTATAGTCAGAATATTCAAAATTTCATCAGTCTTGCAATCGCCGTTCTCGCTTTAGGCATAGCGGTTGTATTCTTTATCTTCATTGCGTTTTTACTGTACACATCGAATAAAAAGAATAAAGAAATAACAAATATCGCCTATATTGATCCTATCACACAAGGATTTACGCAAGTACGGTTCGAAAAAGAACTCTTAGATCGAGCGAAAGACTTTGTACCATATACTTTTATATCCTTAGATTTGCGTAAATTTAAATTAATTAATGCCAGCTTTGGCAGTGAAAATGGCGATAAAGTATTACGACATGTATATGTGTGTATCAAGAAACATTTAGCTAAGGATGAATTTGTTACCCGCGTCAATGCGGATAACTTTAATATTTATTTGCATACGATTGATGAAGGGAAGATTAAGGAACGTTTACACAGCATCGCGGATGAGATTAATAAATATAATCAAGAGCGTCAGCTTCCTTATTATATTCCATTATCTTGTGGCTGTTATATTGTAAAAGATGATGCACAGGAATTAATCGTCGTACGTGATAAGGCCAATATAGCGCGTAAGACAAATAAAAATATTCCAAACTATTATCTATGTAATATTGTTTTCTATAATGACTTAGAACATCAGATGTTGCTGAAAGAAAAAGAAATGGAAAACATGATGGAAAAGGCTCTGGATGAAGAAGAATTTATCATATATCTACAACCTAAGGTTAGTTTAAAGACGGGTAAGATTATTGGCTCAGAGGCTTTAGTAAGATGGGACAGTCCAGAAAAAGGCTTGATTCCACCAGATGACTTTATCCCTTTCTTTGAGAAAAATGATTTTATTATTAAACTTGATATGTATGTTTTTGAAGTTGTATGTAAGATCTTACGTAAATGGATCGATGAAGGGAAAATCGTTCATCCGATATCAGTAAATTTATCAAGAAATCATCTTCATCATCCAAACTTTTTAGAAGAATATCGAAAGATACAACAAAAATATGAAATACCGGATCAGTATATTGAAATAGAATTGACAGAGATAGTTGTATTTGAGAATTTGGAAATGTTAAAAACCATTATAGATGAAATTCATAAATATGGCTATAAATGTTCTATGGATGATTTTGGCAGTGGCTATTCATCCTTAAATGTGCTCAAAGAGATTCCTGTGGATATTCTAAAACTTGATCGTGTTTCCTTCAGTAGTGAAAATGATAAACGTGGAGAAGACATTGTTGAAACAGTTATCAGTTTAGCTAAGAAATTAGGAATGGAAACAATTGCCGAAGGGATAGAAACGATACCACAGGTAGAGTTGTTAAAAAGTATGGAATGTGATGCTATTCAAGGATATGTATTCTCTAAACCGGTTCCAGTGGATCAATTTGAAACACTCGTACAGGATGATCCTGAAATGATGAGTGTATAATACGTATAGGATACGTCTGATAATCGATCATTCGTATCTTTTTTACTTTCAGTATCCAGATATCCTAAGGCTGTATTATAAAAGACGCAATAATTTCAAAGCTTTATCTGGTGAATGGAATGGCTTTTATACGGTAAACAAAGTGCTGATACAATAGTCATTTTCATATATAAAAAAAGGTAGATTCATATACAGAAAGAAAGGCAGTTTACGAAAACAATAGTTCTTGTTATAATTAAAAAATATAGGGAGGTAAAAGGCATGTTGAAAAAGCAGTTCAATTATGTAACAATGGCATTAACAGGCGTCTTTTTCTGCGTGCTTGGATGCTCTTTTGTTGTCGAATCTTTGACCGTATGGAATTGGCTGTATACAACCTTAGTTATTGGTATATCCGCAGTAGCCATCTTGAAATTAATCAACTTGCTAATCAACTTTCGCCGTATTGAAAAACGCTTCTCTCAGCTTTTAGATATTATCATTTGGTGTATTGCTATCATTTTCTCATTAGCACTGCCACGGGCATTTTATTCCATTCTGCCACGTATTGTGGGCAGTTGGATCTTATTGCATGCCATTGTTAAGATCATTGTTTTATACATTCGTATCAAAGATCATTTAACCATATCCTTCTTTCGCATTCTGTTTTTGTTAGGTGATTTATGCATGAGCTTTTATTTGATTGGTAATCCTTTTCATCATAACGACATTATCAATGTGGTTACCGGTCTGTATTTTTTAATTTATGGGGGAAATACCTTGTTGGATATGGTGCGCGAGATTATTCCACAGGGAAGTGGTGAAAAGCTGGATCAAAAGCTACGATTAGCAGTACCGCCATTCATGTCGGTCATCATTCCGCCTCATCTTATGAGGACTTTGTTGAATAAAGACAAAGAGGATCAGATCAAAGAACAATTTGATGAGATAAAGGAAGATATTCCTGTAGATATGGAAGTGCTTATTCATCTGGCACCTAGTGGACCTGCTATGTTAGGACATGCGGATTTAATCTATCGTGGCTTTGTGATATCGTATGGTTGTTATGATCCCCATAACCGTCATCTCTTTGGCACGATGGGGGATGGCGTTGTTTTAATGGCTGATCGTAATCCATATATTTATAATTGTTTAAAAAATGAAAATAAGACGCTGATCAGCTTTGGCATTGCTTTAGACGAAGAGCAGAAAAAACGTCTAAATGATCGTTTGTTAGAGGTTTTTGGGACCTTTGAAGATTTTTACAGTGATGAAGATTTAAAACGCAAGGGATTGCCTTATCAGGGTCCTTGTGATGATTATATCAGCCGGGTAACACGAACATCCCCAGGTGCAAAGTTTTATAAAATTAAAGAAGGAAAGCTGAAAACATTTTTTGTTGTTTCCAGTAATTGTGTCTTCTTTATGGCGAATATATTAAGTGTCATTGGTTTAAATTTATTTGATTTAAGTGGTATCATCTCACCGGGAGCGTATTATGATTTTCTAAACAAGCAATTTAAGAGCCATAAAGGTTTTGTAATTTCTCGTCGTTTATATCGGAAAAAAGATGCGGAAGCATTCAAAGAAAGAAAAGTAGATCATAAATGAAGTTGATTGAACTATGTAGAAGCTTAATAGATAAGTAACCTATCATTTGATAATATATACAGGAAGTTTCATAGATAAGCAATTGTTTTATTCTATATACAGTATTAAAAAGGCACATAAAAGACACATAGATGTCTTTTTTCATGTGTGGCGGGCATGCCACATATCTAGGGTGAAAATCCCTCGGGGCGTAGTT
>NZ_CEVYEL010000099.1:0-4325 GCF_982403165.1 Longicatena sp. | reverse complement strand
CCCTAGATATGTGGCATGCCCGCCACACATAAAAAAGGCGTCCTATAAGACGCCAAGTCGTTTAATAGCCCATCTGCATCAATTTACGAAGACAATAACTTTCCTTCTGATAGCAACCGGCATCATGATAAAGATTTGCTAAATCTTCTAATAAAAAGCGATATAACTCACAGGTATCCATTTGATTCTTTTCCAATTGCTGAATGAGTTCTACCAAATAAGGTAAAACACTTGTCCCCTGTGCCATATGATACACATAAGTCAATAGCTGCTGCAATAAAGCATTGGTGTCTTGTTTTAAACGTTGTTTTAGCCATAGATATGCTTTTTCCATCTCATTTTCTTTTACACTGGCATAGGATATTAAAAAATAAAGATATTGCGGCTGATGATGTATCGTTATAGCCTTCTCACCTAATTGTATGACACTGTGATAATCTCTTACCATAAAGCGATTCATCACTAATTCATAATATGTTCGCTCAATAACGGCCGTATTCTTATACTGCTTTGCAAGCTTTAACGTATCCATTAGACGCTGCAAGGCAACATCATATTCCTTCATACGATTATAGCAGGCAGCTAAAGCACATTGCGTAGCCAACAGACGATTGATATTCCATTTCTTTTCTAATAACTCATATGCTTTTTTATAATATTCAATCGCTAATACGATTTCTCTACGATAGTAATACAAACGTCCATACATACTGTATAAGATTTCACGATGTTCTAATACCGATAAGCCATCCGCAAAGCATAAAGTATGCAAAGATTCTTCTAACTGTCCTGACAACATTTGGTAATATCCTTTATATAAATAATAGATAAATTGATGACGTGGTTCTAGAACGTCAATAAAATAACTGCATTGTTTTAATAGGCTTTGATACTTTTCTACAGCACCTTCATGAATAGCCACATACATCAGATGAATCAATAGATATTGCGGATATAAGATGGAATGTTCAAAATGTAAGGCTTCGATCTTTTGCATAAGCATCTGTTGCTCATCCTTTCGCATATAAATCAATGCAATAAAGGATTCTTCCAACAATTCCCGATACTTTTCCTGATGTTGAAATAAAGCTATAAAATCAATGTTCAGATAGTCGCAAATGCGCTTGATTGTATTCGGATGTGCTTCACTTTTTCCTTGTTCAATACTATGCAGCTGCATGCGGGTAAGGTTACAAGACAGACAAAGTGCGCCTGCATCTTTATGCTGCTGTTCTCGCTTAAAACGCAGATACGCTCCTATATATTCCATTTGCATATGCTTATTCCAACATCATGAATGGATAACCTGATTGATATACGATATTTATTTTCATACTACTCTCCTACTTCTATACGATTCGTAATGATCCACATCTCTTGCTCATGTAAAAGCATGTAAACAGGACCGTAATAACGATAATTTTTCTCTGCTTCTATTCAGGTGTCATCCCCCTTATCTTCTAACCAAGATAGCCCACATCTCGTATATTGCACGCGTGTATAACAGATATATCACAGATGATTCAAGTTTGCAAGGAAAAAGTGTGAGCTGTTTATCTACTGCCCACACTCCTGTATAATTATTTGTTTTGAATAAACAGATTACTTTAAAGCCGCGCTGGAAGTAAAGAAGGTTTAGTAACCAAGCGTCACAAAGATGACAACCGTAATAGCCGTACAGCCAAGGATGGCCAACATGATACCAATCTGATATTTAATAGCCGTGAGTGGGAAAGTTCCTGATAACATTTGTCCTGTCATCATTCCCGGTAAAGATACGATTCCCATCGTCATCATGTTATTCATGGTTGGCAAGATAGCACTGTCAAAGGCGTCATTGACCTCATCAAACGTTGCTACCTTACACGTTGCCCCTAACATCAGACTGTTTTCAATACGCTCACGATGATCTCGCATATTGGCGCACAGACGGTTTGCCCCAAGGGCAATCCCTGTCATACTATTGCCAATGATCATACCACTGATCGGTATGAAGTATTGTGGATTAAACCAAGGTTCTACCTGTAACACCAATAGCATAAAGACCACTGCCGTCACCAAATAACCGATGATCATGGAAAGAGCAACTAAGCGTTTTAATTCTTTTGACATGGAGTATTTAACGCGCTTTAACGCATTATAAACGGCAAAGCCTAACATGATGGCAAGCATACTTAATGTCAGCCACCAGCTGGGATGTTTGAATACATACAATAAGACAAATCCCATCAAGGTCAATTGAATAGTCATTCGTGTGGTCGCAATCAAAATCATCTTTTCGCGACGAATGCCTCTTGCCTTGAAAATAACCAACAAAACAAGCACAAACACATAGGCGATGGCTAAATTTAAAATAGAAAGATCCATAACTGTATTATTCATATACATACCCCCTACAGCCACCTTGGGCAAGTTCCAATAAACCATGAGGATAACGCTGTGCAATCTCAGAACTATGTGTCACCATAACCAGTTGCTTGTCATGTTCCTTCACAAAGGTTACTAAATTATCTATAACAAAGCTTTCTGTTTCCTTATCCATTGCACTGCTAGGCTCATCTGCCAAATATACATCGGCATCCATTAAAAGAACACGTGCTAAACATAGACGTTGTTTTTCTCCGCCTGACAGCTTTTCACAAGTATCATTGAGTTCCTTATGTAAACCGACCTTATCTAAATAAGCAAGCAAACGATTTTCATCAGCAAGCGGCTGTTCACTCAACCTTAAGCCGATTTGCAAATTGTCTGCAATTGTACCCGAATATAAAATAGGCGTCTGTCCCAACATGATGATCTTACGACGTAGTTTGATAGGATGCATTTCCTTGATATCTACGCCATTAAAATAAATGCTTCCTTCCTCTGCCTCATTCAGGCGGTTCAGCATTCTTAACAGTGTTGTTTTTCCACTTCCGCTGGGGCCAATCAGACATGTGATCTGACGATCAATCATCAGATGATCAATCTGTAAAATATGTTTAAATTTAAGCTTTTTGATTTCAAACATAATACCACTTCCTTTTCTTAAGGATAGCATAATTTTCCATATGCTTCCAATAGTATGCAAAATGTTTCGTACTTACTTTACAAACATATGGAGCAATTTAATCTAAAGATATCGGATGGATAATTTTTGCGCTATATTGAGAAAATAGGTATTGCGATTCATCACTTCATGATAGATTAAGAAAGTACGATAGCGAACAGGAAATGCTTCTAGAAACCTTACATTTTATTGGTATTTTTTAGGTAAAAAAAGTAACAGTACAATAAAAGCGATGACCGCCGAAATAATTGAGGGTACTCCCAACCTTGTAAAGAGATACCCCGACTTACCAAGAGGGGTAATCGAAAAGTACCGTGACACTTTATCGTCGATTTCCTCTAATGTAATCATTGCAAATGCAAAGCAGAGTAATACAGGAGCCATGATAGAAAGTAGTAAATCAAAAATCGGATAGTATGCTTGCAAAGAAAAATCTGTTATTCTTTCAAGAAAGGGAATACCTAATTTAATCAAAGCTCCCATGACAAAAGGCGTAAAACAAGCTGCAAACATCATAGGGTCACTCTTGATTTGTCTAAATACCTGTATGGTACTGGATAATATCCTTTTCATAGCTTTACACCTCCTAAACTTTTCCACATATGCTTAACTGTATGTCGCGCAACTATGTAGAGGATAATCAACGTAGCAATTACAAGTACCATATCAAACGATAGTAAAACGCTTTTTCCAGTTATAAGGTTCATGCAAGCTGTGAATGGAAAAAAGCGGAACAGATATGGTAACTTCACAAACAGACCAACAATAGGTGGTACAAAGCAAACAATTTCTATCGGCATAATCACAATGAGAAATTGGTTCAAGTTTGAAATTTTTGTAGCTGCAATAATTCCAAGCATAGTAAAGATTGCTGAGGTCAAAGCCGTACCAACTGTGATACCAAGTAAATGATTGCTGTCGGAAACTACCCCTAATATCAATGCGATTACCGTAGAAATAGCAATCAACGCAACTGTTTTTGAAAGTATATATTCCGATATTTTTACAGGGGATACCACCATAGCATTTAATACCTTTTGACTTTTTTCCAAAAGAACAATCGCTCCCATGAAAAACAATCCCATTGCTGCCGGGTCAGAGTAGATCATAATAGAAGCAATATCCGTTTTCCAATGTTCCGGCAAAGCGGCAATCCCGCACACATATAAAACTGTTAATATAAAGTAGATAAAATAGAAACCATATTTCCATTGGAAATGTATATCACCACAAATTAAACGTCCCAATCTCATTGAAGTGTCCTCCCTGTAATATC
>NZ_CEVYEL010000098.1:0-4349 GCF_982403165.1 Longicatena sp. | reverse complement strand
ATATATAGAATCACAATTTGATCTAGTTATTCGCATGGTACGTAATGGTACTTCTTTATCTCAAAGTATTCAAAAAATTGATGGTTTTGATGCAAAATTAGCAAGTTCCATCTATATTGGCGAAGAGAGCGGTAAGCTAGAGGATATGCTATCATCATTAGCAGATGATTTTGACTATGAGGCAGAAATGGCAACACAAAAAATGGTTGCTATGCTAGAACCAATTATGATTATCTTTTTAGCACTTATCGTATTATGTGTTATGTTATCAGTATTATTACCAATCTATCAAATGTATCAGAATCCAACAATTGGATAAAGATGGGAGGAAGTAGCATGGGAAAGGAAAATGTTATTTATATATCTTCACATGGAGTACAGCTAATCAGCGGCTCTAATGATAAAGAAGATATGATCAAAGTGGATGCTTTCCGCGAATATCCGTTAGCAGAAGGTGCTATGATTAATGGTGTTATTACGGATGATACCCCTATTTTGGAAATCTTAAAGGAAATGAGAAGTAATGGGATAACGACTGCCAGATTGTTGATAGACAGCGGACAGATTCTTACCAAAAATGTAGATGTACCTATTTTAAAAAAGAAAGAATTGCTGCAAATCACAAGAGATGAATTATCAGATATTGAAGGCAGTTATGAAGATTTGGTATATGATTACTGTGTGTTACGTCCCAAATATGAAGATGGCAGAAAAGGTGGAGAAATTTTATGTTGCGCGATTGAGCGAAAACTGTTAGTTTCTTATATAGAACTGTTTGAAAATGCAGAAATCACTTTAAAAGGGATTGATATTTCTGTAAACGCATTGCAAAAGTTAACAAATGAATTAGTTGATATGGCGGATAAAACCTATGTGATATCTGTTATTGATGGAAATAATGTATCCAGTTATTTATTTGAGAATAACCATTATACCTTTTCAAATCGTACACGTTTATTTTCTGATCGAGGAACTTATGAATTTATTATGGAAATGAATAGTAATATCTCACAATTGATACAATTCAGCAAATCGAAACGGAGTCAGTATACTATTGAAACGGCTTATTTTTGTGGCTTAGATGACGAAGAAGAACAAAAGGTATTTAAGAATATAAGGGAAAATCTTGATATTGAAGCAAAAGAATTTCCCAATTCAAAAATTATATACATAACAGATAAAAGTAGAGAAAAGGCATTTCAGTTACACGATTATGTATTTACTGTCGGATGTCTGATTAGAAAGTGAGGTGTACCTGAAATGGCAAGTAAGCTTAGTAAGAAAGATATTGATTTGCTTTCTGCTTATAAGCAGAAAAAAGAAACACCTAAATATACAGGAGCTTTAAAGTATGCGGCATTACCATCAGGTATGCTGATCGTAGTTTTAGCTTTATTTATTTACTTTACGTTATCAAATCATCAATTAGAAAATGAAACAGAAGATTTAAAGCAACAAACTACAAAAATACAAGAACAAATTGCGAATGATCCTAACCTAGAACGCTATAATTCCTTACAAACAGTAAAAAGAGATATTGCTGCTTATAAAAAATTTAAAAAAGATATTCAATCCTATCCGGAACTTAGTCAGGATACTTTTGATAAAATTTTATTGGCAAGTGATGTAGATATTACTGTTACTAGCTTTAATTATACAAGAGAATCGCAAATTGTTACCCTGCAAATCGAAGGCACGAATGTAAACTCCACGGAACAATTTGTGAGAAGGTTAAAAAATACCGATTTATTTGCGGCGGTTAATTATTCTGGATATGTACAGAATGAAAAAATACTTGCAAACAATGATACTGTAAGTAAAAAGCAAGACGCTACAGATAATAAACAGACGAATAAGAATGTAAGCGATGCTCAGGCATTGATGGAACTTTTAGAAAATTTGAATAAGACACAACAACAAGAAACTATTAAACAACAACCAGAAACACAGAAAGTTTATACTGCGACTATTCTGTGCACATTGAAGTAGGTGATGAAACATGAAACAGACATTAACAAAACGTGAAAAAGTATTGTTGTATATATTATTATGTATCATCATCGTTGTAGGTGGATTCTTTTATTTAATTATGCCAGCGATGGAAAAACATACGGATTTGCAAGCAAAAAAAGATACTGCAGAAATGGAATTGATTAGTACAAAAGCATCTATTCCACGATATGATGATCTTGATAAAGAAATAAAAGAGGCTAGCAAAGAGTTAAAAGCGATAAAGGCAAAATTTTATGACAATCTGAAAAAAGAAGATGTTGATAAAATAATCACGAAATTAGCTATAGATCATTATTTAGAACCAACAAGCTTGAGTATTACAGATGTTAGTGAAGAAGAAATTCTTAATTATAAGGAAAGTTTAAAAGCCATTGAGAAAAAAGATGAAAATAAAAATGAGGACGGTACAAAAGAAAAAAAGAAAAACATCCTCAAAGTGTATAACATTTCATTAAGCGTAGATGGAACTGTCTTAAATTTGCAGAATATGATAAATGATGCGAATAAAATGAAATCTTTAAAAGTGGCAAGCGTGAATTACAATAGTGTCGTTTCAAAAGATGAAAAATCAAATAGCATGATGGTAACTTTTAAATTATTTATGCTGTCATAAAGCAGGAGGTGAGAATATGAAAGACAATAAAAAAGGCTCAGCTTTATTATGGGCAATTGTTGTCGTTATGGTTCTTGAGATTGTTATTGCAGCCTCAATGACGATTGCATATTCTTACTATAATCGCTCAGTTGAAAAGAATATAGAAAGGCAGGCCTATCTTTCTGCTAAGAGTGTTGTGACAAATGTTACAGAAAATATTCTGAATAAAAATTCAGATTATATAAAGTTAATTCCAGATGGTACAAATAGTGTGACTACGACGATCAATGACGTGGTGAATGGAAAACATACATTCCCAGAAGCATTAGGTAAATTAAAATCATTGACATTGAGTGTTTCTACTAAAACGGTAGATGATGTTGAATATGTCTTTTTAACGATTAGTGGAACTGTAACTTATGCTAGTAAGACATGTACCATAAGTGCGGATTTAAAAAGACTTGTAACTGAATCAAATAAAAATTGGACATTGATTAAATATTATGAAGGCAGTAAAGAAGTTCAATTACCATATAATATTCAAACAGGTAAGGATACATATGATTCTATTGATACAATTTTCACTTATTTTAAGAATGGTGATAAAGCGGCAATGCAAGAAGAGTATAAGAAACATGGTATAAGTGTAACAGATGGATTAACATTTAATAACGATAAATTACGAATTTATATTTATCAAGTGCTTATGAATGGTTCTTCACCAAAGTTGAATATGGATGAGTTTAACTTGCCAAAATCATTAGCTGGTTCGCAATTATATGCTCATGTAATGTTTGGTGTAGTAGATGGCGAGCCTGTCTGTTTCATCTATGCAACGGCAACGGAAAGTGGTGCTGTTTCTGATTGGAAACCAATTTTAGTTTTTGATCCAATTACGCAACACTGGTATTTTAGAGTAAATCAATGGGGGAATAATGATTATCTTAGCATGGCACAATTGAATAGTGGGACTCCCGAAAATAGAAGAATTATATATGATAATTTAATAAGTAGCTTTGTAGAAGAAAATATAGCAGATAAATAGCTTAAAATGAGAAGGAGGTTATAGGTATGAACAATAAAGGTGTTACATTAATTGAAATGATTGTCGCTATCTTGATTCTGTCTATTTCCTCTATAACGATTGCGGCAGGGTTCAATGGTGTTATTCAACGAATGGGCAAAGCTGCTAAAGTTAAAACAGCTAGCAATGAGATGTTTTCCTTTATCGAAGGCAATCAAGAAGTTAAAGATAAAGTAAAGGTGAATAAAAAAGATCAAGATGCCTCTTATATATTGCATGCTGATAATGGTGTTGATGATATAGAAGTACAAGCTACCTATAATGAGTATACAGGTACAAACGGTGCAGATATCGTTTTAAAAGCAATCACTAAAATTAAACAGAGCACCACTCCGTTAAAGGATTTTGATGTATATAAAGATAGTGTAAATATAGGAAATGATCTATATGCTACATTAAATGATAGTGAAACAAAGAGTTGTGGATTAAATCAAAGTACTTGTAAAAGAGATGGCTATAATGATCATGTTTTTAAAAATTTAAAAGATACTTATCAAATTCAACCATTTCCAAATGAACTATTGCCTTCTGAATATAAAAGCCAACCATTTTATATAAATGCGTTTTATGCTTGGGAAAATAAGACGATATCAACAAATTGTAGTAATGAAAAGTTGATATATTTATCGACAACTAATAAATATTATGAATATTCTC
>NZ_CEVYEL010000097.1:0-4570 GCF_982403165.1 Longicatena sp. | reverse complement strand
ACGCATGAAAGTAAGACCATCTGTCAAACCAATATGCGATAAGTGCCGCATTATCAAACGTAAAGGCCGTGTCATGGTCATTTGCGAAAACCCAAAACACAAACAAAGACAAGGAAACTAATGGAGGTGTAATGTAAAATGGCTCGTATTGCAGGTGTTGACTTACCACGCGACAAGCGCGTAGTAGTATCATTAACGTACATTTACGGAATCGGCCGCCCAACTGCGGAACAGATTCTGGCAAAAACGGGAATCAGCGAAGATATCCGTGTAAAAGATTTAACTGACGAACAGATTAATGCCATCCGTAACGAAGTGGATTCTATCAAAGTAGAAGGTGATTTGCGTCGTGAGGTTGCATTAAACATTAAGCGTCTGATGGAAATCGGATGCTACCGCGGAATCCGTCACCGTAAAGGTTTACCGGTTCGCGGACAGAGAACAAAAACAAATGCTCGTACGCGTAAAGGTCCAGTTCGTACAGTAGCAAACAAAAAGAAATAGGACGATAGGAGGAAATTAAAATGGCAAAAAACGTAAAAGCGGGCGCACGTAAACGTAAAGCACGCAAGAATATTGCTCGTGGATGTGCTCATATTCATTCAACTTTTAACAATACCATCGTTACTATTACTGACGAAAATGGAAACGCTGTAGCATGGTCCAGCGCTGGAGCACTGGGGTTCAAGGGTTCACGTAAATCCACTCCATTTGCTGCACAGATGGCTGGAGAAGCTGCAGGTAAAGCAGCAATAGAAAATGGTATGAAAACAGTATCAGTAAACGTTAAAGGTCCAGGACCTGGACGTGAAGCAGCTGTAAGAGCTTTACAGGTTGCGGGATTAGAAATTACAATGATCAACGATGTAACTCCTATTCCACACAACGGTTGTCGTCCACCTAAACGACCACGTGGTTAATCATAAGCTTAATTGAGGAGGTATACTATGCAAAAATTCGAACGTGCACATTTTGAAGTTAAAGAATACGATGAATCTAAACACTACGGTAAGTTTGTATTTGAACCTTTAGAGAGAGGTTTCGGAACAACTATTGGGAATGCACTAAGACGTGTTTTGCTCTCCTCTTTACCGGGAGCTGCCGTATTTTCAATTAAAGTTGACGGGGTTTACCACGAGTTTACATCTATTCCAGGAATCGTTGAGGATGTAACGACCATGATCCTGAATATCAAGACACTGGTCATGAAAATTCAGGATGATGAGATCTATACATTGCGTATTTCAAAACAAGGTCCTGGAGAAGTTACCGGTGCAGATATCTACTGTCCAGAAGGCGTAGAAGTGCTGAGCAAGGATTTGCACATCTGTACTCTGGAAGAAGGCGGAATGTTGGAAATGGAACTGCAGGCGCGTGTTGGCCGCGGATATGTAAATGCTGACACAAACAAACAGCTGTATCAGACTCCAAATCAGCCTTTAGGAATCATTTATACGGATTCTATCTATACACCAATTGAAAAGGTTTCTTACTCTGTAGATCCTACACGTGTTGGTCAGAATGCCAATTATGATAAAGTGACTTTGGAAGTATGGAGTGATTCCTCCATCAGTCCTGCGGAATCATTAGCATTATCAGCAAAGATTCTGATTGATCATTTGGAACTGCTGACAAACGTTGATGAAGCTGTCAATGATATGGAATCTGTCATGAAGGAAGCTCAGGGTGAAGTGCAGAACAAGGGTCTTGTCATGATGATCGAAGATCTCGATCTGTCTGTACGTTCTTACAACTGTTTGAAACGCGCTGGCATTCAGACCGTCGAAGAATTAACACAGCGTACAGAAGATGAAATGATGAGAGTACGTAACTTAGGTAAGAAATCACTCAAAGAAGTTAAAGATAAATTGTATGATTTAGGCTTAAACTTTAAATCATACGAATAATATTATTCGCAAAGGAGGCTAACAACCAATGTGGAATCGTAAATTAGGACGTAAAGCTGACCACCGTAAAGCTTTATTACGTAACATGGCTACATCAGTGATCGCTTATGGTCAGATTGAAACAACTGAAATGAAAGCAAAAGAACTGCGTTCTGTTGTTGATGAGCTGATTACTTTAGCAAAACGCGGTGATTTACATGCTCGCCGTCAGGCTGCTAAATTCGTTCGCGACGTTGTTGTAGACGAAAAAACAGGTCAGACAGCTTTACAAAAACTGTTCAACGAAATCGGACCTGCTTACAAAGATCGTAATGGTGGGTACACAAGAGTTGTGAAAACAAGAGTACGTCGTGGTGACGCTGCTCCTATGGCAATCATTGAACTCGTAAAATAAAAAAGCTAACGACATCATGGAGACATGGTGTCGTTTTCTTAAGCACTATTAAGTTGTTTCCCGCAAAAAACCATGATACAATTTGAGATGAAATGAATGAAAATGAAAGAAGGTACACAATGATCAAAAATAGTACGAACAAAAAGAAATTTTTTATAATGCTATTTGTGGCAGGGGTGCTCATTGGAATTATCCTTTTTGAGAAGTATCATAAGTCTTCATCAAAGATAAACTTTATTGAAAATGCTACAGAAGTGGAATATGGGAATACCACAATCACGAGTAAAGCCTTAGTAAAAAATACAGATGGCGTCATTGTTACCTATCCTAAATTAAATGTACATGCATGCGGGGAACAGGATCTTGTTTATGCGGTGGTCGCAGATGGAGAGAAAACAAACATTCATTTAAAGATAACTGTGAAGGATACACAAAAACCGGAAATCATTCTCAAAAAAGAACGTATAGCAATACCGTATAATGGTACATTTGATATCAAAGATAATATTATCAGTGTCAGCGATCCGGTTGATGGACCATTGCTTTATACTACAGCAACGGATTTACAAAATAATTATTATCGTATTGAAGGCAATGTGGATACAAAAAAATCTGGCGATCATAAAATACGCGTTATTGCGAAAGATAAAAGTGGAAATCGCAGTGTACGAACCTTTAAAGTTCATGTGGGTAAAAAACCAGTCAATCTTAATGATAAAGATAAGGATAAAAAGAAAACAGAGGATAAAAAGACAACAGCGAAAACTAATTGAGTGAGGTGAGATCATGGAACTAATTGAAGAGATGGAGGACTATGCGAAAACATACAATGTCCCAATCATGCAGCCGGAAGGAATTGCCTTTCTATGTGCGTTTATTCAGCAACACCATTTAACGAACATTCTTGAAATTGGCAGTGCTATTGGATATTCTGCTATTCGTATGGCTTTGTTGGATGAACAAATACACGTCGTGACGATTGAACGCGATAAGGAACGCTATCAAAAAGCGGTTGAAAACGTACGCAAAGCACATTTAGAAGAACGTATCACACTGCTTTATGGAGATGCTTTAGAAACCACCGTGGAAGGATCATTTGATATGTTGTTTATCGATGCTGCAAAGGCGCAATATATAAAGTTTTTTGAACGCTATGAGAAGAATCTTATAAAAGATGGTTATGTCATTACTGATAATCTTAAGTTCCATGGGTATGTCGAACATCAGGAACGGATTAAAAATCGGAATCTGCGACAGCTTGTCACCAAAATCAGTCGATTTGTTGAGTATTTAAAAAAGCGTGAGGATTATGATACGACATTTTATGATTTTGGAGATGGTGTAGGGATCAGCAGAAAAAAGTAGTTTCTATGTATTTTTTTCTTTGAAGTGTGATACAATAGAAACATGAAAGTGGTGATAAAATGAAAAAGATATTTCCAATTTTAGCTGTTTTAGGGAGCGCAGCAGCTCTTATTGCTTACAAAATGAAAAAAGAAGAAGAAAAACAAATTATTGATTTAGATCAGGGTTTGCTGTACGATGATGAGCCTGAAGATAATGAAGATGCAGCTGAAGAAGCACCGATCAGTGATCCACAACATTGTTGTGAAGAAGTGAATGAAGCATTTGAAGAGGCTCATGAAAGTCTGGATGAATTTGAAGATGTGCAAAGCACATCGGATGATGAAGCAAAAGAGGAAACACAAGAAGAGTATGATGAAATGTTTACGCATCTGACCAGAGCAGAAATGGCATTATTGAAAGAAGATACCGATGCACGAATGGAAGCACTGGAGCAAAAAGGGGATGTCCATGATCATGAACGCCCTGTACAGCATGTCGTAAAATTTCAAGATGAAGAGAGCATGAACCAGTTTAAAAGCGTTGTGATAAATCGTGGATATGTTATTACCAGAGGCAGTGAAGAATTTGAGTTGATCGTTCTTCATATCACACCGATGGATAAGGTAAAACTGATGTCCAATGTTTATTATCTGGCAGATGTTGCCACAGCTTATCAAGGTGTTTATAAAGGATGGCAGAGCAAGGCCGTATATTAAAAAGCTGATAAGCGTAAATGTATGAAAAAGTCTTAATCCTATTTATTAACAGAATAGGATTAAGACTTTTTTTCTGTATATTTTATAACTATGGAAGATGAATATGCATAATAAATGGTTTTATAGTTAAACTGTACGTTCCTATGGAATAATCGATTAGTATTCTTCTATACAATGACACTATGGAACCTTGATATATTTAGAAT
>NZ_CEVYEL010000096.1:0-4577 GCF_982403165.1 Longicatena sp. | reverse complement strand
CGAAAAACAGCGTAAAATCAACGTTTTCAAGTGGATATAAATATTGTGCAGAAATATGACTTAAATGGTGGAACATCGGTTACCCCGATTACTGATCAAAACGTTTATCATCATCCAGATACAAATGTAAAAGAAAATATAATCAAAGTGAGTGAACAAACACCAACTCGTCCAGGGTATGTTTTCAAAGGATGGAAATTACAGGATGAGGATAAGATTTACCATGCGCATGATGAAATTCAAGTAAAAGATGTTTGGAAGTATGAAAATGATTATGACATCACTTATACCTTTACCGCTTTATGGGAACCTTTGCATGCATATAAGGTGCATTATGATTTACAAGGCGGTCTTTATGAAAATAATGCATCGATTGCTGATGAAATAGTGCAATTTGATGACATTGTGAATATTGGGTATCGGCCAATGCGCAAGGGTTATACGTTTGATGGTTGGTATTACAAGGACACCAAAGTCGCTTCAAAAACAGCATATCAAACACTCGTCCAAAACGATGAAGAAGTAAAGGAAATCACGTTAGTTGCCAAATGGATCAAGGATGATACGCAATGGGTACGTATCACGTTTCAAGAAGGGGAACATGGAAAACTAATGAATAATCCCTTTACTGAAAATTTACTACCTAATGAGAATGGTTCTTTCTATATGGAAGTATTAAAAGGAACAAATTGGACTGATCATAACTATCAAATGCCGCTAATTATCGCGGATCATGGTTATGATGTTGCAGACCCTGCATGGAAATCAAACGATGAAAAATATACATTTGAAGAATATGTACAGGGAAAGGTAGCTTTTTATCAAGATGTTACGTTTATTGCACAATATAAAGAATTAGCATATGTAACGATACAACATAGTATCACAGATAAAGATGGTAAGCCGATTGTTGATGAAGAGGGAAATGTACTCAGCGTAGGAAAATTATCATTGGAAACAGAACAGGTGAATCCGGTGATTGGTCAACCAGCAGGTTCAAAAGTGGTATATGATAATGCGAATGATGATTATGTATTTGCTTATTGGCTGACACCAAATCAGCAGAAAGTATATGATTTTGAGATTATGCCAACACAGAAGGATCATGTGTGGGTAAGTGAAACTTATAAAGCTGTTTTCTTACCAGATGAAAATCATAATGGAAAACCTGATGAGAATGAAGTTTTATCCATGTATTATGATGCAAACGGTGGCAGTGGAAGTGTCATCGATGAAATGATGTATCATGTAAAAGATCAAGTACTAATAAAGGACAATGACTTCACATATCCAAAGGAAAATGTTATCTTCATCGGCTGGAGCAAACAGCCATTTACAGTGATTTTGGCAGATGGCAAGGCACCTCAAGAGATGTTACAGCCAAAGGATAGCTTCGCCATCATGGAGACAACGACGCTATATGCCGTATGGGCTATGGATGAAAATGGTAACCATATTCCAGATTATCAAGAATCTTTGTCGATGAATTATGATGCAAACGGTGGCAGTGGAAGTGTCATCGATGAAATGACGTATCATGTAAAAGATCAAGTACTAGTAAAGGATAATGCCTTCACATATCCAAAGGAAAATGTTATCTTCATCGGTTGGAGCAAACAGCCATTTACAGTGATTTTGGCAGATGGCAAGGTACCTCAAGAGATGTTACAGCCAAAGGATAGCTTCACCATTATGGAAACAACGACGCTGTATGCCGTATGGGCTATGGATGAAAATGGTAACCATATTCCGGATTATCAAGAATCTTTATCGATGAATTATGATGCAAACGGTGGCGTTGGAAGTGTCATCGATGAAATGACGTATCGTGTAAAAGATTAAGTACTAGTAAAGGATAATGTTTTCACTCATCCAAAGGAAAATGTTATCTTCATCGGTTGGAGCAAACAGCCACTAACAGTGATTCCGACAGATGGCAAGGCACCTCAAGAGATGTTACAGCCAAAGGATAGCTTCACCATCATGGAGACAACGACACTGTATGCCGTATGGGCTATGGATGAAAATGGTAACCATATTCCAGATTATCAAGAATCTTTGTCGATGAATTATGATGCAAACGGTGGCAGTGGAAGTGTCATCGATGAAATGACGTATCATGTAAAAGATCAAGTACTAGTAAAGGATAATGCCTTCACTCATCCAAAGGAAAATGTTATCTTCATCGGTTGGAGCAAACAGCCACTAACAGTGATTCCGACAGATGGCAAGGCACCTCAAGAGATGTTACAGCCAAAGGATTACTTCACCATTATGGAAACAACGACACTGTATGCCGTATGGGCAATGGATGAAAATGGTAACCATATTCCGGATTATCAGGAAGAGCGCTTTACGGTTACATTTATAGCAGGAGAACATGGAAAATTACTTGGAACAACCACATATAAAAATTATTTGGTCAAGTCAGCAATTCATGACGCACAGCATTATAAAGAACCTACACCGGTAGCAGAAGATGGCTATGTGTTTGATAAATGGGTGATCGTTGATAAAGATGGACATGCACTTTTAGAAGTTGCAGAACCTGGCGCATATGTGATTCACGGCGATACGATTGTCAAGGCAGTATTTGCAAAGGATGACAACCATGATGGAATTCCGGATGAGCGTGAAGAAAAATTAAGGGTAAATTTCGTTGTGGCAGAACATGGTGCATTAGAAGGGACTACTCAATATAATGAAGTGTTAGCAAATACGAAACTCAAAAATGTAATAGATTATCAGACACCAAAACCAAAGGGAGCTGCTGGTTATACTTTTGATAAATGGATCGTTAAAACGGTGTCGAATAAGGAAGGGATAGAGATTAAGGATCCAAGCGAATATACGATAACCGAAAATACCGTATTTTATGCTTACTTTGCTAAAGATGAGCATGGAACAGATCCTATTCATCCCGATCATGGAGATGGCATTCCAGATAAATATCAAGTTGAAGTAAACTATGAAGTAAAAAATGGTACACTTGTTGGAACAAGGAAGACCTATGTAACCCTATATGATGAAAACAATGAGCCTTCACAAACTGGGAACGGTCAATTAACAGCGTTGCAGATTCCTTTGGCAATTGCGGATAAAGGCTATGACCAAAGCAGCCTACAATGGTATCCAGTATGGCCAGAAGCTGGTATGAAAATCAAAGAAAAGATGACGTTTAAAGCCAAGTTTGAAACGGCTGATTATCAATTGACTATTCGATATGTTGATGAGGATGGCAATCGCATAGCTGAAGATTATCAAACAAAGATTGCTTACCTGAATCGCTATGAAATAACATCTCCACATGTGGATACCTATGTTTTGGAAAATGAAAATGATCATATAATCACAGGCAGCATGGATGCGGAAGATAAAGAAATCGTTGTTCATTACACCAAAGACATTCATGGGACAGATCCAAAGCATCCCGATAAAGGAGACGGCATTCCAGATAAATATCAAGTGGCAGTTCATTATGAAGCTGAACATGGAACGGTTGCTTTTGATCGTGTATATGTGACATTACGAGATGAAGAAGGAAATTTTGCAACACATGGAAGTGGTAAACTAAGGGTTGATCAGATTCCAACAGCTATAGCAGATGAAGGATATGAGCAAGAAAGTGCGTCCTGGGTAAATAAAAAACCGACCATCGATATGATCATAACAAAAGATACGACGTTTAAGGTTGTTTTTCAAGCAAGTAAAGAACCTGAAAAACCAGTGACACCAAGTGATCCCGAGAAGCCAGATACTCCTCAAAACCCTGAGGAGCCAGATACTCCTGTAACACCAGATAAACCTGATACCATACCTCCAACGAATGGAGGCAATACCGTTGATGCTCCTCAGCTTCCAGAAACAACGAATAGACCAATCGTAGCAGAACAGCCTAGGATGCCATCAGTTTCAGATACAAGACCATTCGCACCAAACATAATGGGGAATACGCAATCGAATGGAGAAAGTGAACATGTTGATGAAAATGAGACACCGTTAACAAATGGGGATGTAGAAGTAATTAAGGAAAATGTAACACCGAAAGCGAAAGGCACGGAAGCAAACTGGGCGATCATGAATTTCATATGCATGATCATTACGGTATTACTGGCAATACTTCTGTTATTATCAAAAAGTAAAAATGAAGAGAAATTAGAAAATGATAAGACGTATTCTTATGATGAGCAAGAAGATTATCAGGAAGAAAAACGCAGCTTATTTATAAGAAGTCTTGCCTTACTGCTTGCGATTATTTCAATCATTGTCTTCTTCTTAACGGAGGATATGAGTTTGCCGATGGTTATTATTGATAACTGGACAATTTATATGCTATGTTTTGTTATCGTACAGCTTATTGTCTTTATTTTAGGCAGACGATGGAAAGAAGTAGAGCAGGAAGAAAAACAAAAAGCTTAATGTAAAGAAAAGACGCGCTTCGCGTCTTTTCTGCATTTTGACCAAAATAAAAAAGCTGTTGCATATCACCTAGAAAGGCTCATTTGCAACAGCTTAATGAATAAAGGATATTTAAATTATCGTGGGGATAAAACCTGCCTCTAAATTATCATGGGGTT
>NZ_CEVYEL010000095.1:0-4803 GCF_982403165.1 Longicatena sp. | reverse complement strand
ATATTTGAAAGTATAGTGTTTATACGGATAATCAAAAATTAGATATAAAATTTATACTAATTCACAATAGAGAAAGGAGTGCATTATGAGAAGAACATATGGATATGTCCGGGTATCAAGCCAAGATCAAAATGAGGCAAGGCAATACCTGGAGATGCTGGATTATGGGATTGATAAAAAATATATCTATATGGATAAGTTAAGTGGAAAGGACTTTAATCGTCCAGCTTATCACAGACTTGTTTATAAAAAACTGAAACCTGGTGATTTGCTCGTAATCAAAAGTATTGACCGACTGGGAAGAAATTACAATGAAATCCTAAATGAATGGAAGTACATAACCAAAACCAAAAGTGTCGATATCAAAATTCTCGATATGCCGTTACTAGACACTGATCAAAACAAAGATTTGATTGGCACCTTAATTGGTGATATCGTATTACAGTTATTATCTTTTGTTGCGGAAAATGAACGTAATAACATTCACCAGCGTCAAGCTGAGGGTATTCGTGCCGCCAAAATGAGAGGGGTACGTTTTGGTCGTCCGGAGATTGATTTACCGAAAGATTTTGAAAAAATCATGGTACGCTGGAAAAAAGGCGAATTGATGAGTAAGGATGCTATTAAAGAATCCGGTTTAAAATACTCAACCTTTTATAAAAAAGCCAGAGAATATGAGGAAAACAGAAGGATGAAAGAAAACGACAGATAGCTAGCGTGCATATCTGTCGTTTTTTTGATAAATATTTAGAACACAAAGTTTCCTTTGCGAAATACTGGTACACAAGATCCATCATCTTTTATACCATCAATGCTCATATCATCATTACCAAACATGAAGTCTACATGTGTCATAGAATGATTCGCACCTGCTTTATTCAATTCTTCTTCATTCATATCAATGCCTCCCTCAACATTCATAGGATAGGCATCGCCAAGAGCGAGATGGCACGATGCATTCTCATCAAATAAGGTATTAAAGAATAATATACCGCTTTGTGAGATTGGCGACGCATCTGGAACGAGAGCCACTTCACCTAAATAACAGCTGCCTTCATCAAAATGAATCAGCTCAGATAGTGTATCTTTCCCTTCTTCAGCATCAAAATCAACTACTTTGCCATCTTTAAATTCCATCCAGAAGCCGTTAATCATATTACCATTATAGTTTAATGGTTTGCTAGCTACGACCTTACCCTGTACTCCTGTCTTTTTGGGCATTGTAAAAATTTCTTCTGTAGGCATATTCGGATTAAAAATCACACCAGCAACTGTCTTTTCACTTCCCCCTGCCCAAATATGATGATCCACAAGTTCAACTGTCAAGTCCGTTCCTAAACAATTGGTGAAATGTAACGCTTTAAACTTATGTTCATTAAGTGCTTGTATACGTCGTACGAAATTGTTTTGCATCTCATCCCATTCTGCAATTGGATCATTATCTTCTCGTACGTGTACGGCATGGAGAATACGCTCCCATAACTCTTCAACTGCCTCATTTTCAGCATCTTCAAATTCCGGGAATACTTCCATAGCCCACGCTTTATTTGGCACTGCGATAATACTCCATTGCGTTTTATTCATCATCGTATAAGCCTGCGCTTCTTTATTAGCTTTTGCACCAGCTAAACGTGCTTTCGCAACTTTGGCAGCGTCCACATCCTTAAAGACTCCAGGAAGTTCACTTATGATATGAAGGATGCAAGCACCCTCTTTTAAATAATCCAGTTTTGAATGTACTTGCCATTCTCGAACATTGCACAAAGTTTCTTCATCAGCATGCAAATAAGTCTGACGACGATTCATATCATCCTGATAAAATACAACAACTTCTTTGGCTCCAGCTGCATATGCTTCTTCAACACAAGCTCGTGTCATTTCTACTGCATCCACATCTGCTTGAATAAGCAATGTTTGTCCTTTTTGTAAATTAACTCCTTTGCGAATTGCAAGATTTGCATATTTTTTAATGATTGCTTTGTTCATATATTTAATCCTTTACATAGGCTTTTGGCAACATCGCAGCACCTATGATACCTGGCTCTTCTAACTCGGCTTCTTTAAATTCTACAATCTGCATCCCTTTGTGGATCATATTACGGAAATAGTTTTCCATTTTTTCAAAGAAAACATCTTTCCCTTTCATTACGCCACCACCAACAACAAATACTTCTGGATCCACAACATGTGCAATCACGGAGAACATGATAGCTAAATCATATGCCATGTCATCACACAACTTTAATGCCTCTGCATTGCCTTTTCTTGCCAGATCAAAAACATCCCCAGCATGTGCAATCGCATCTATTCCGAATACAGCTTTTCCTTTTCTTGTCATCGCTGTACCGCTCGCTTCGTTTTCTACAGCACCAACATTCAAATAATTCACTTTTTCACGATTGCGATCTATGATGATATTTGCAATTTCACCAGCATGCCCATTCTTGCCAGCAACTACATGCTGATCGACAACCAAGGCTCCACCTATACCTGTCGAAATAGTAACATAATATACAATTCCTTTGCCCTTACCAGCACCTAAAACCGCTTCACCCATACCGGCAACATTAACATCATTATCAACAAAGGTTGGCTTATGGAAATGATCTTCAATACGTTTAGCAATTGGATAGCCTTCAAAGCCAGGCAAATTTGTAGCCAATACCATTTTACCGTTCACTGTATCTACAGGGCCAGGCACTCCCATACCGATACCGACACAATCATCATAACCATCAATGCTTTCAATCAAAGAAATAATTTTCGCGATTACATGTTCTGTGCCTTTACCAATTTCTGTAGAATCTTTTACGATTTGTAAAACATTACCTTCTTCATCGACTTTGGCAACTCGTACATTTGTGCCTCCTAAATCGACACCAATATAAGTTTTCATAAAACTCCTCCTTCACATTTGCTAGTTCTATTTTAGCATAAATGAAAGGGTTTTTCTCTAATTAATCTAAATTTCTCTTACGCTTTCTCAACATACAGAGCACGCATAAAGATGTAATAGAGCAAAGCATCAAGAAATCCCTGCGCAAACTAGCATCCATGGTAACAACATTATGCTTTACTTTTATCTTTTCATCTTTCATCACGATTGTTTTATTATGTTTAGCCGTAAATGTGATATCGTCTGCTTTTTGATAATTCTTTGGCGCATATACCTCATGAAATACATAGTTTTTGCCTTCTTCCAGATACATGACAGTATAAGGGGTTCCATCACTTGTCCATTCCGCTATCACTTGCCCATTTTGCTTATCTAGTATTTGTAAAATAGCGCCTTTTAAGTGCTTTTTATCTTTCTCATCAATCTTATCAAAGCGCATCTTTACTGGTACATTTTCAATACGGATTTCTAAAACATCCCCATGTTTCGCAACCTTTGCCTGATAAATATGATCGTTTAAAGTATAACCGGCGACTTGCTCTTTTTCCTGTACATAATACATACCTAATTCTAAATTAGCAAAATGTGCATAACCGTTTTCATCTGTTTCCTGTTCTTTCAAGATATGTGACATATCTTTTTTATCCGATAACCTAAACGTCACATTTTTCATCCTTTGGTTTTTATTTTCACTATCTACTTTATGGATCAAAAGACTGCCTCTGGCAAGTTTATTTTCTAATGTGCTTTCTGCTTGCAGATGTACAACATAATTCACCACATCTTCACCATGCCAGCCGATTTCAAAATCATATTCTTTTTCATCCAGTACATATTGGGCATTGGTCTTAAGTTCCTTTACATAATAAACACCGTTAGGTAAATCGATCATGTTTTCTAATTTTCCTGTTTTATCAATGCCACTTGTATGTAATAACGTCCCATTAGGTATCGCAACCTTTCCCATGTAATCATAAATATCTTCTCTAGCATATATACCATAAAGAACATCTAGATAAGCATCTTCATTCTTAAAAACTTCCTGTTGTTCCAAAAGTTTCGTCATATTTAAGGTAAAATGCGGACGTTCGTTATATAGGGAAGATGTATGAATCTGAAGCTTTGTTGTTTGTGCGTCTTCAATCATGAAATAATGCTTTCTAACATCTTTTACATAACCATGTGGTGTTTTCGTTTCCATGTAATAATATGCTCCACACACCAAATGCTTACTAGCAACTTCGTCCCAATCTGATTCTAAGCTTTCAACTTTTTCATCTTTATGGTAATACAAAGTATTTCCAATTTTAATGTCTTCTGCAGCATATATCGTAATTTCTGCATGCAATAGGTTTGATGTTTCCCATACCGGACTTTCCGTCTTACCAAATTCACACTGGCCAGTTACAGTTGACATAAAGATTTCACCCGTTTTTTCCCAGACCAATTGTCCTAAGACAAGTTCATCTTTCATTTCTACGAATTGCAAATCTCCACTATCTTTTATTTCGAATTCAACATCTTGTGCTAAAGCATACCCATGTGGACTAGAAATTTCATGGAGAATATAGGTGGTATTTGGTTGTAATCCTTTTACGATATGTGGCTTGATCTTGCCTTTATCATCCTTACCATCTTGTCCAGAAATCCATGTTGCAAAAACTGCCCCAGGTTCATCTTTTGGGTAAATCATCATTTGTGCACCTTCGATTTCTTCGTCATTGGTAATATCTTTTTTGGCAACTTCTACTTCCGTGATTTCATTTTCTATAAATGCTTTATATGTTATCGAAGGAATATCCTGTCCTTGGTAATGCGCATCAATCTGTTCTTCAAAATTTGTAGAAACATACCCTATTGGTGCTTTTGTTTCTTTCAATTTATACATTGAAAGCGGCAAATCACTT
>NZ_CEVYEL010000094.1:0-5356 GCF_982403165.1 Longicatena sp. | reverse complement strand
GATAATGCGGCACTTATCGCATATTGGTTTGACAGATGGTCTTACTTTCATGCGTCTTCCTCCTTATTCACGACTTATTTGTGTCGGAATGTAATTCGCCCACGTGTTAAATCATAAGGTGAAATTTCAACGGTTACACGGTCCCCTGGTAAAATGCGGATGTAGTGCATGCGGATTTTACCAGAAACGTGAGCCAGTATTTCGTGTCCGTTTCCCAATTTCACTTTGAACATTGCGTTTGGTAAAGTATCAATTACTTCGCCATCCATTTCAATAACATCTTGCTTACCCATTACTTGGATGTTCCTCCTCTTTTATCTCTGTGAGTATTTCATACCCTTTTTCTGTGATCACGATCGTATGCTCGTAGTGAGCTGCCAAGCCACCATCTTTGGTGACGACACCCCAGCCATCCGCAAGTGTTCGTGTATGTGGCCTGCCTGCTAAAACCAACGGTTCGATTGCAAGCGTCATGCCTTCTTTAAGCAGAATGCCATGACCTGCCGGGCCGAAATTTGGAACTGTCGGATCTTCATGGACGGAAGTTCCAATACCATGTCCTGCATAATCCCGTGGCAAAGAAAAGCCATGCCCAAAGACATACTCTCCGATTGCATGAGATATATCAGTTAGATGATTCCCAGCCTTTGCCATTTTTAAACCTTCATATAAAGATTCTTCGCTAATTCTCAGAAAGGCTTTTGTTTCCTCGCTGATATTACCGACAGCATATGTCCATGCTGAGTCACCATGATACCCTTGATAACAGGCACCGATATCTACTGAAACAATGTCCCCGTCATGTAACATCGTATCATCTGGGACACCATGTACCATGACAGAATTTACAGATATACATGCAGCAGCTGGAAACCCGTATAAACCCTTAAATGACGGTATCCCACCATGTTTTCGTATCGTGTTTTCCACGATTTCATTGATTTTTTTCGTAGTGATTCCAGGCTGTATAACTGTTTGCGCTGCACGATGTGCAAGCGCAACAATTATACCTGCTTTTTTCATGAATGTCAACTCCTGATTTGACTTCGGAATGACCATTTTAGTCCTCCAACGCTTTCAGGACATCGCTCCAGACGTTTTCGATTGGTTGATCGGCATTGATTCTTGCGACAATTCCTTTCTGCTCATAGTAATCCAGAACAGGAGCTGTCTGTTTGCTGTATTCATCCAGTCGTACGGTAAGACTTTCTACCGTATCGTCTTTTCGCTGATATAGATCTCCACCACATACATCACATTTACCTTCTACCATAGGAGGTTTGGATTGTAAGTGATAGATCTCTCCGCACTCTTTACAGAGACGGCGGCCGGTGATTCTGCCAGCCAGAACATCAAAGGGAATATCCATGGCAATGACTTTGTCGATGGATAATGCCCCATCGCCAGCCAATGCATCAAAGGCCTTTGCCTGTTCTAAAGTTCTTGGATAGCCATCTAGAAGAAAGCCGTTTTTCTTATCTTCCAGTTTATCCAGATAGCTTTTCACCATATTGTTTACCAGTTCATCAGGGACGAGCAGTCCTTTGTCCATATAGCTTTTCGCTTCAAGACCAAGTTCTGTACCATTCCCGATTTCACTGCGGAAAATATCTCCTGTTGAAATATGATTCACATTAAATTTTTCAACGATTTTTGCGGACATCGTACCTTTACCGGCACCAGGACCGCCCATAATCAAGATATTCATAGGTTCACCTTCTATCTCTGAAGAAATCCACGGTAGGACTTCTGCGTCAGACGACCTTCGATCTGTTTCACGGTTTCCATTGCAACACCTACGACGATGATGATACCAGTACCGCCGATACCCATAGAGCTAGGCAGATTTGTAAATAATGGAAGAGCATGAGGCAGAACTGCGATGAAAGCCAGTCCAATTGCGCCTAATACCGTGATTCTGTTTAATACCTTGTTAATGTAATCTTTGGTTTCCGTACCAGGACGGATACCAGGGATATATGTTCCTGATTTACCTAAGTTCTCGGCAATCTTTTCCGGATCTACCTGTAACTTCGTATAGAAGAAGGTAAATAACAGAATCAATACCACATAGATAACCAGGCTCACTGGTGTTTGCATACCCAGGTAATACTCTACGGTACTTACCCATTCAGCAGCCGTTACCATCTTAATGATGGAAAGTGGCGCCACCATGATAGCAGAAGCAAAGATAACAGGAATTACACTGGCTGAATTGATTTTCAGCGGCAGGTATGTCATGTCTTTCTTGCGTGTTGTTACCGTGCTGGATGTATACTGAATTGGAATCTTACGTTCCGCTGTCTGCATGAAGACAACAAAGATGATGATCAGCAGATAGCATAACAGGAAGCCGCCAAAGCTCAAGATTCCATTAAAGGTTGCAGAACTGCTGGATGTATCGACAAGCGTTCCCCAAGCTGTTGCGAACTGATGTGGAAGTCTTGCGATAATGCCAGCGGCGATGATCATAGATACCCCATTGCCAACACCCTTCATCGTAATACGGTCACCGATCCACAAGATGAACATGCTGCCACCTGTTAAGATTGTTGCAATATAAAGGATGCTTGACCAACCATTGCCATTGACCAGTAAATCCGGATAGCTTCTTGAAAAGCCATATATTAGCGTTGAAGCCTGGAAGAAGCTCAAGACAACTGCCAGGTAACGTGTATAACGATCAATTTGTTTTTTACCGGATGCGCCGCCTTTGGCAAGTTCTGTCAAAGCCGGAATAACATCCATGGATAATAACTGAATAATAATAGATGCGGTGATGTAAGGGCCGACTCCCATAGCAAAAATGGACATCTGTTCCAGACCTCCACCACCAAGCAGGTTGATCATATCAAGCAGTGAATTGCTGGATTTCGTCAGCGATGTCGTATCTACGCCCGGTACAGTGATTGCTGTACCAAAGCGGAAGATAAACAACATGGCAAGAGTAAAGAATATTCGATTACGAATATCTTTATTCTTGAACATGCTGGTAATCGTGCTAAGCATACTAGATAACCTCTGCTTTTCCGCCTGCTTGCTCGATTATCGTTAAAGCTGATTTAGAGAACTTGTTAGCTTTCACTGTCAGTTTCTTTTCTAATTCACCTTCGCCTAAGATCTTGATTCCATCTAATTCTTTTCTTACCAGACCGCATTCAATCAACAGTTCTGGAGTTACTTCCGTACCATCTTCAAAACGATTTAAAGATGCTACATTTACGATTGCATACTCTTTACGAGTAAAGTTTGTAAAACCACGTTTAGGCAAACGTCTTGCTAATGGTGTCTGTCCACCTTCAAAACCTAAGCGAACGCCTCCGCCAGATCTTGCTTTCTGACCTTTATGTCCTTTACCAGCAGTTTTACCGTTACCAGAAGCATGACCGCGTCCTACACGGTAGCTTGCTTTTCTGGCACCTTCTGTATATGTCATTTCATGTAATTTCATGTTCTAATTCCTCCTGTTAACCGCGAATTTCTTCTGGTTTTTTACCACGGAGACGAGCAACATCTTCAATCGTTTTCAGATCTTTTAATGCTGCAATCGTAGCACGAACCATGTTGATTGGCGTACGGCTTCCCAGACATTTAGACAGGATATCGTTGATACCAGCCAGTTCCAATACGGCACGTACAGGACCACCAGCGATAACTCCGGTACCTTCTGTAGCAGGGCGCAGGAAGATTTCTCCAGCTCCGTAACGTCCAGTGATTTCGTGAGGAATGGTAGTTCCTACGATAGGTACGTTGAATACGTTTTTCTTAGCGTCTTCAACAGCCTTTTTAATAGCATCAGGAACTTCGTTTGCTTTTCCTGTACCAAAGCCGACACGGCCTTTTTTGTCACCGATGACAACCAATGCAGCAAAACGGAAGCGGCGTCCACCCTTTACTACTTTAGTTACACGGTTGATGGTAACGACGCGTTCTTCAAATTCTTTTTCAACGTCGCGATTTCTTCTTGGTTTACGTTCCATTCGCATAACCTCCTAAAATTTCAAGCCGGCTTCTCTAGCCGCTTCAGCCAAAGCTTTAACTCGACCGGTGTAAACATATCCACCACGGTCAAATACAACATTTGTGATATTCTTTTCAAGTGCGCGTTTCGCAACCTCAGCGCCAACGGTTTTGGCAGCTTCAACGTTACCACCGTTTTCCAGTTTCATTTCAACACTGCTAGCGGCTACTAATGTAGTACCGTTAACATCATCAATGATCTGCGCGTGAATGTGGCTGTTTGAACGGAAAACGTTCAGGCGGGGACATTCAGGAGTACCGCTGATTTTGGTACGAACACGCAAGTGACGGCGTAAACGCTCATCATTTCTAGATACTTTCTTAAGCATTGTTCAATTTCTCCTTTCCCACTATTTCTTACCTGCTGTTTTACCTTCCTTACGACGAACATATTCACCTTTGTAGCGAATACCTTTGCCTTTGTAAGGTTCTGGTTTTCTTACAGCACGAACATTTGCAGCGAATTCACCGACACGCTGTTTATCAATTCCGGACACTTTAATAGCTGTCGCAGAAGTACATTCTACGCTCAATCCTTCTTCGATAGCAAATTCAATTGGGTGGGAGTAACCAACATTCAGTGTCAGTTTCTTACCGCTTACGGCAGCACGGAAACCGATACCAACCAATTCCAGTTCTTTGGAATATCCGTTAGTAACACCTTCAACCATGTTAGCCAGCAGAGCACGTGTAGTACCATGCAGCTGTTTTGTGTGTTTCTGTTCGTTTGGACGTGTTACGCTCAAAACGTTTTCTTCAATTTTAATACCCAATTCCGGGTTAAACTGACGAGTTAAAGTTCCCTTAGGTCCTTTAACAGTCACCTCATTCCCAGCAGCGATGTTTACTTCAACGCCAGCAGGAATGGTAATCGCTTTATTACCGATACGTGACATTCTTCTTTACCTCCGTCTAGATTACCACACGTAGGCGATAACTTCGCCACCAACGTGTTTAGCTCTAGCTTCTTTATCTGTCATTAAACCATGAGATGTAGAGATGATTGCAATACCCAGACCGTTCAATACGCGAGGAACTTCGTCCACTTTTGCGTAAGCACGTAAACCAGGTTTAGAAACTCTCCGTATTCCATTGATTACTTTTTCGTTGTTAGGTCCATATTTCAGTGTAACATTGATGGTTTTCTTAACGTCACCTTCAACGTTGTAATCTGTAATAAAACCTTCTTCTTTTAAAATCTTTGCGATTTCGATCTTTTCTTTATTTGCAGGTACTTCTACAACTTCGTGACGAGCCTGAACTCCATTACGAATTCTAGTCAGCATATCTGCAATCGGATCTGTCATTATCATCATGACTGTATTCCTCCTATCTG
>NZ_CEVYEL010000093.1:0-5798 GCF_982403165.1 Longicatena sp. | reverse complement strand
AATACATCAATTTATCTTTCATGTCAACGCTTATTTTTTATTTTTTTCACTTTTTTTAAAACCTTTACTTCAGCCCATTATCCCTTACCTTTCATTTTCATCCCTTTTATCTTCATGCATCTTCATTTTCGCTTTACTATATCGTTCAAGACATATAAAAAAAGCGTATGCTAAGCACAGTCAACACACGACAATTTTTGTCACGCGAACAACCTATCCTATATATTCATTCGTGTTGCCTTTTAATCCTCTTTCATAATACACATCTTCTTGACACATATCCAACTAAGGTTTTTGATAAAATAACAAATAAATGATATAACGTCAATTCATCATATAAAGAAAAACATATTCAATTATATAAAATAATGGTAATCTTATCCGATATATGTTCATCCTCGCATTGCCACACGTGATCATGAATCATTCGATTCTTATATTATTCTTTCATAACCGAACATTATTCTTTTCATAACTGATATCTTTTAAGGATCACATATTGCAGCTCAATACCCATTATTACGCACAGTTACTTACCATCGCATATTTTCTATTCCATTGACTCATGATATTCATTAAGTGCATCACACTCTTCATAGCTATGTGTTTCTTTAGCTTCCATATCTTGTAATAAATTTCTAAAATATCGAACAAATAATATGACGGTCGTCATTACTGCCAATGTATCTGCAATCGGTTCTGCCAAAAACACCGCAAACACCTTATCCGTGAAAAACATTGGCAGAAGATAAATCAAAGGAATTAACACCAATATTTTACGAAACAGGGCAAGAAACGCTGAAGTTTTTGCATTGCCTAAAGCAATAAAGGTTTGTTGACAAGCAATTTGAGCACCCATCAAGATACTACCAGCCATATAAATACGAATTGCCCAAATGGTAATATCAGATAAAGCAACATCACTTGTGAAAACAGCAGTAGGAAGTTGTGGCACCGCCATACAAATCAACCACATGATTGCAGCATAACTCAAACAACTGATCATCAAAATTCGAAAAGCCTGTTTTACGCGCTTCGCCTGATTAGCGCCATAATTATAACTGATAATCGGCTGTGCACCTTGCGTGAATCCGCTTAATGGCAACATCGCAAACTGCATCAAACTTGATAGAATCGTCATTGCCCCTACTGCCAGATCACCTCCATAACGCAAAAGAGATGAATTAAAACACAACACCAATAAACTTTCGGTAGCCTGCATAATGAATGGAGCTGTACCCAAAGCAATACAAGGAAGTAAAATTTTAGTTTGAATGCTCATATTAGCTTTATGTAAATGCAATCTTGTTTTCGATCCATTTAGAAAACACAAGACCCAAACACAAGAAATTCCTTGTGATAACACAGTTGCTAATGCCGCACCCTGAACACCTAGCTTCAACACAAATATCAATAAAGGATCGAGCACAATATTAATGATTGCACCAATAACAACAGTTAACATACTGATTTTGGAAAAACCTTGCGCTGAAATAAAGGCATTCATCCCTAAAGTCATCTGTACAAACAAAGTTCCAAGCGCATAAATAAACATATATTGCTGTGCATATGGCAATGTATTTTCACTAGCGCCAAATGCCAACAACAACGGTTTTTGAAACACTATAACAACGATTGTTAAAATGATGGAACATAGCAATAAAGATGTAAAGCAATTGCCCAAAATCTTTTCAGCGCTTTTATCATCCCCTCGCCCCATAAAAATAGATGCTCTTGGTGCTCCTCCGGTACCTACCAGCTGTGCAAAGGCAGATATGATCATAATGATTGGAAAGCATACGCCGACACCTGTCAAAGCCGTTGCACCAACATCAGCAATATGACCAATATACATACGATCTACCATATTATATAAAGCATTGACCAATTGTGAAAGAATCGCCGGAATCGCCAGCATAAAAAACAATTTTTTTACTGCTTCTTTTCCTAAATCCACTTCTTGTGCTGCCTTCATAGTTCTCTCTCCTTTTACCATTTTGAGCTATTAAAATAAACGTTACTTATTATATCGCACATCTATATTTTGTCAAACGCAAAACAGCAATCTATGCAGGTGGAAAGCTTTCGATATTTTGCCCTATTGATATAGTAAATATAGATGGGACAACCTCTTAGTCCTACGACTTAAGTGCTTAGTTTATATTCGCCATAACTAAATATACTCAGAATTGATTTAGAAATCATTATCTAGTGAAATGCCAGAAGCATTGCACTGTATCAGAAGTGAACCATTTCCATTAATAGCTGCACAAAAAAACTAAGTCTGCAAAAGATAATGTTTGCTTACAAACAGCTATATTTCACAGTTATGAAATTTCTATAAAAAAATTACAAAAAAAGATTGCAATTCACAATAAAGTACGCTATAATAATCGAGCAATGCCCGAGTGGTGAAACTGGTAGACGCAACGGACTCAAAATCCGTCGGTAGCGATACCGTGCCGGTTCGAGTCCGGCCTCGGGCACCATATAGATAAAAGTAAACTGTCCCATGGAAATCGGGCAGTTTTTTTGTTAAAAAATCCATAAAAAAAGAGGGTTAAAATAGATTGTTATAAAGTGTTAAGTTTCCTCTATTTTATATCCTCTTCTCACTTTATTGCAAAAGTTGCTGCATCTCATGTGAAGTCAAAACATCTGTATCTACCATAGCTTCCAATACCTGTTTTTGCCGCAGCCTTGCTTCCTTATAATGATTGCTTAATTGATAATTACTCGGTGATTGTGGTAACCCAGCTAATAACGTTGCCTCATCGATGGTCAACTCGCTTGGTTCTTTATGAAAGTAGCCATGTGCAGCCTCATAGATTCCAATATGATTATCACCATAATTAATTACGTTGACATAAAGTTCTAATATTTCTTTTTTTCTTAGTTTTTTTTCAAGATCATATGCAACGAAAATCTCACTTACCTTACGTAAATAACTTGGCTGATAGTCAAAATAAAGATTTTTAGCAAGTTGTTGCGTTATCGTGCTTCCACCTCCGACAATACCATGAGCAAACACATTTGTAACCGCCGCCCGTAACATGGAGCGATATTCCACGCCATGATGTTCATAGAACCGTCTATCTTCAATTGCCACAGTAGCTGTAAATAAATTTTCGTTTATCTTATCAAACGTCACATAATGTGGACGTTTTCTTATTTCAGCCACCTTATCTGCAATACTCACATCATCAATTGCCTTCACATAATTTACATAACCGATACCGATAAACAAGATACTAATGATTAAGAGCAGCAGTAGGAAGATACTGATTAGTTTTTTTATTATTCTTTTCATCTTATCACCACTTTACATACATGATTATAGCATAGTTTTGTCCATAAACTGGCAATCTTACAAATTCGTTAGTCCAAAAGAAAACACGGTTGCCCGTGTTTATCTGTTCGCATTTACTGATTTCATTATCTGTTTGATCTGTGCTTCTGATGGTTTTCTGCCCATCTGTAAGAACATTGCACGAATCATCTTTTCATTGATTGGGGGATTCTCCTTCAGTTCTTTCTCAAACTTCTTCTTTGTAAAATAGAATCCTAAAAAAGCACCGATAAGCAATCCTGCCAGTGTAAATAAAATCGAACTAACGAAATCCATATGTAATCCTCCTTACATTAAGGTTATTTTACTATTTTTATAATGATTTTACAATAGTTTTCGCTAAGAAATCCATCTTTAAACTTCTTGAGGAAGTAATACGTGATATGGATACTTACGAACTAATAAATTTAAAAAGGGATTATCTGCATTATCCAGTGATATAGAATATGTATGAAGTTGTATCTCATAACAACAATCTTGCAACTCATCTTTTAATCGCATGAATTCATGATTCCATTGTACCATCTGATCAAAATAAGAAATTGCACTTGTATATAGCATCTCAGCATCTATCTTATGTAAAATTGCATCACATTGTTCATTAGACAATACTGTGATATCCTGACATACGTTAGGATGTTTCTTTAACATCACATAAAAATTTTGTTTAACTGCATAAAATTCCATCATCATCACCAGAATGATTGTATCACATTGAAAAACAAAGCATCTGTCAAAACATGTCGACAGATGCTTATCATTTTAACGTTGCTTTCTTAGTGATGCAAGTCAATATCTGAAAAATCAAATGCTTCCAAAGTAGAGGCAATTGTTTTATCTTTTAATGGTAAATTTTCTTTAGCCATCTTAGCCTTGACTTTCATACCATTTTCAATTGTTGCAGGTCCACAAATACAACCGCCTTGACATGCCATACCTTCCAATACATCCGCCTGGAAACGGTTCACCTTCATCATCAATAAAGCCTTTTTACATTCTGCGCTTCCATCCGCATATTGAGCCGTAATGGTTTCATCGTCATTTTCTTTCAATGCTTCGACAACCGCCTTTGAAACACCGCCGCCGATAGAGAAATTACGTCCGTGAACAGAAGCTGTATCGCCTTCTCTTGCTGTTACATTTTCTGGTGAAATGTGTTTTGATACAAACATTGCACCTAGTTCTTCAAATGTCAAACAGTAATCTACATCATTATCCTGCACTTCTTGTTTTTTTGCCACACAAGGTCCAATAAAGACCGTTTTCGCTCCTGGATACTGTTTTTTCAAATAACGAGAAGTTGCCACCATAGGGCTAACCATATGGGATACGTTATTTTCATAGACAGTTGGGAAATGCTGTTTTGCCATATTCACAAATGCTGGACAACAAGATGTAGTAATCTTCTTTCCTTCAGCCTTATGTTTCTTCGCATCTTCTTTTTCATACCATGCAACTGCATCCGCTCCAATTGCAGCTTCATATACATCACGGAATCCTAATTGACGTATTCCTTCCATCACTTGCGGCAATGTAGCATTATCAAACTGCCCTTGCATTGCTGGAGCAAAAATAGCATACATCTCTGTACCTTTTTTCAATTCTTCGATAACATCGACCATCCAAGACATATCTTCGATTGCTCCAAATGGACATTTTGCCTGGCATGCACCACAATTAATACATTTTTCTTCATCAATTTCAGCCAATCCACTTTCTCCCATACTGATGGCATCTACAGGACAGCTCTTCATACATGGACGCTGTGTTTCTACGATAGCATTGAATGGACATGCATTTTTACAAGCACCACATTCTTTACATTTATCATAATCAATAAAAGCATGATCATTCCCCATATGAATTGCATCAAATTTACAAGCAGACAAACATGCTTTAGCCATACATTTGCGGCAATTATCTGTCACCTGGATTTTATGGATGCTACAGCCATCACATGCTGCATCAATGACACGTACGATCTGACGTTTATTTTCATGTTCAACAGGTACCGGAGGTTTTCCCATCGCCATGCGCGTACGCTGACGAATAATCTCCTTTTCTTTATAGATACAGCAACGAAAATCTGCCCGTTTTCCTGGAATCAAAAGATTCGCAACTTCATCACATGTATCCTCATTCAATTTTCCTTCAAAACTGCGTTTACTTACTTCACGTAAAACATCGAATTTGAATTGTCTAGCTTCATGATCAAATAATGACATAATATCCTCCCATACTTCCTCTTTATGCAAGCAAATTTGCTTGTGCTTTTTTTAACAAGCACATTATAGCATAAGAAAACAAAGAGCAAAAGACGATTTTTAATTTTTTCATCCTTTTTATCTAAAAATGTTTTTGTTTACCATCTAGAAACAAAAGCATTTAGTATCTAGTATTTAACTTTAATATTTTAATCTTCATGCTTTTCGTTTTATCCGTATACAAC
>NZ_CEVYEL010000092.1:0-6283 GCF_982403165.1 Longicatena sp. | reverse complement strand
ACTAGTACGAAAGTTATGGTAAACGAAAAAGAAGCCAACTCATTTGCAATCTTATGCAATATATGAGCTGACTTTTTTTGATTTGCTTACGATCGTAAAATGTATGAGTTACATATCACGACCAATGACAGTGGCAATGGCTTTGCCTTTATCAATCACTTCTTTAAAACGTTCTGGCTTTAAGGATTGCGCTCCATCGCTCCATGCATTTTCCGGATCATTATGAACTTCGATGATCAATCCATCTGCTCCAGCGGCAATGGCTGCTAAAGAAGCAGATTCTACTAATTTCCAATCACCGGTTGCATGACTTGGGTCAATAATAATCGGCAGATGCGTTTTTTCTTTAAGAATTGGAATTACCGATAAATCTAAGGTGTTTCTTGTATACGTTTCAAAGGTGCGAATCCCGCGTTCACAGAAGATGACATTTTCATTTCCTTCTGACATGATATACTCTGCTGCCATGATCCATTCTTCAATGGTATTTGCTAATCCACGTTTTAATAGTACTGGTTTCTTCACACGTCCCACAGCTTTCAATAAATCGAAATTCTGCATGTTGCGAGCACCAATTTGAATCAAATCAACATTTTCGACAAATTCATCTAGCTTATCCACACTCATTAACTCACTGACGATAGGTAAGCCATATGTTTCTCTTGCGTGCATCATACATTGAATGCCTTTTGTCCCCATGCCTTGAAAAGCGTATGGAGAGGTACGCGGCTTATAAGCACCTCCACGCAGCATACAGCCACCGGCTTCTTTCACACTTTTGGCAATATCCATAATTTGTTTATCACCCTCTACTGAGCAAGGTCCACCAATCACAACGATTTTTTCCTTACCGCCAACCTTGATACCAGCTACATCGACTATAGTATCTGCTGGATGAAATAAGCGATTAGCTTTTTTGTATGGAGCGGCAATACGAGTAACATTTTCTACAAAAGGGTGAGCTTTTACTAATTTTTCATCAACTCGTGAGGTATCTCCAACTAGACCAAAGACATTATAATTATCACCATGAATCATCGTGACAGATAAGCCTTTTTGTTCAAAGTTGTGAATCAGTTTGTTGACCTCGTCTTTAGGCGCATTTTTCTTTAATGTAATAATCATAAATTTTTCCTCTTTCTATTAATCTTTTACAGCATTGATTAGAATGCTGTGATAAGCTGTTTCAATTTCGCTAACTGTTTCTTCTATATCGGTGTTATTCACCGCAATATAAGCTGCATACTTTCGATAGAGCGCTATACGCTCTGTATACATTTTATGCAAAGCTTCTTTACTGCTTGACAATGGACGATTGGGGTCAGCACTAATTAACTTATCGACATCGCGATCAATGAAAATAGTGATGCCATTTTGTCTTAAGTAATCCATATTCACTTTATGCTTAACAGTGCCACCGCCTGTCGCGATAATCTTATTGTTTGTTTTCGCAAGCTCAATAGCAACTTCTGTTTCTATAGCGCGAAATCCAGCTTCTCCACTTTCTGTGAAAATTTCAGGAATGCTTTTACCAGCTTTTTCAATAATCTTATCATCTAAATCAATGAACTCTTTCTGCATCCGTTTTGCTAGCATTTTACCGATTGTCGTTTTTCCTGAACTTGGCATGCCAATCAAAACGATGTTGCAGCGTTTCATTAACATATCTTGATAGATTTCATCTATGATGGCATCATCGATGGTTTTGTTCAGAAAATACTCAACGCTTTGTTTTGCTTGTGCAATGAGCATTTCTAAGCCGTTGACATGTTTGATACCTTCATTTTGGGCTTCTAAACAGAAACGTGTTAGAATTGGATTATAAATCACATCCATAACTGCTTCACATTTGTGAAACAATGTAATGTCAATAGGAGTATTGCCAATATGAGGATACATGCCGACAGGGGAGGTGTTAATGATAATTTCAGCATCTAGATGATGCAAAAAGCATTCATCATATGTGATGGCACCATTTCCTGCAACCACATCTACAATGATCATTTGTTTTGCTTGTTCATGCTGCACAACAGCCTGTATTGCTGCGGATGCTCCACCGTTGCCTATGATCAGTACCTTCTTGCCTTTCATTTGCACACCATGCTTTTTTACCATGTAATGAAAACCGGTGAAATCTGTATTATAGCCAATCAATTTGCCTTCTTTATTCACAATGGTATTTACAGCACCAATAGCTTTTGCATGCTCATCAATTTCATCTAAATAGGGGATAACTTCTTTTTTATAAGGGATCGTGACATTGATTGCGGTAAAATCACGTTTTTCCATAAATGCGTGAAATGCTTCTTTGGAAAGGGGAATCAGATCATACGTATAATCAGCAATGCGCTCATGAATTTCTTTTGAGAAGCTATGCCCGAGTTTTTCTCCGATAAGTCCATATCTCATAATTTTCTACCTCTTCTTTCTCATGATTATGAATAGAAGTACATCATGCCGTGCAACAAAAAAAGCATCAACGTCTGATAACTGTTCGATGCTTTATTAAAGCCCTGAAAAGGAACCATTCAATTTATCATGGTTTTTTCAGGGCTATCTAAAGTAAAAGTAAAATGTTTCGTAGGTTGTTGTATGCATGAGTATCACTCCTATTGCTTATAGAATACAATGTTTCTGCAAAAAAAGCAATAATTATTTTCATGAATTTGCATGATGTATGAAAAATAATGAAAAAAGATTAATGGCTGTGTGCATGCGATTGGCCTGTTGTTGTGAGATGCGCAATGTTATATAAAAGGAGTGATCCTATCGTTGGTACGCCAATAAGAAACGATGTAGTCTTAGGATCATAGATACAATTACCGACATTGTTAGGATTATATCATTTTTCTTTAACTACACGATCATATCGCTTGCAGGCATGAAGGAGATGGTATCTATCTTCATGATGAATGTTCAATAACGGTTATTGGGTAAATTGCCATAATGTGTGTAGGTGTTGTTTCATTGTTAAATAACCTAAAGAATAGCAAAATAAAGAAATTCTTGGTATAATAAAAAGCATTCAAAGCATAAAGGACTAAAAAGTATTCCATTCATGAGATGATAATCTAGAGGCATTTAAAGCATATGCAATAGGAGGAAAAAATGAAAACGGTAAAGGTCAGAAAGACAGTAATCGGAGAAGGACGGCCAAAGATTTGTGTTCCGATTCTTGGTAAAAATAAAGAAGAACTGTTATCAGAAGTAGATGAATTGAAACAATTAGATGTTGATGTAGTAGAATGGCGTATGGATTGGTTTGATGATATTATGGATCATTCAAAGGCATGTGCTATGCTGCATACATTGCGTGAAGCATTAGGCGATATGGTGATATTAGCGACCTTTCGTACAAAACAGGAAGGTGGCGAAAAAGCGATACAGAAAAAAGATTATGTAGCATTGTATCATGATATTATCATGAGTAAGGATGCGGATCTGATTGATGTAGAATTGTTTATTGGGGAAGAAGAAGTTAAAACCATTGTTAAAGATGCTCATAACCATCAAGTGGCAATCGTGATGAGTAATCATGATTTCGTGAAAACACCAAGCTGTGACGAGATTGTTGCACGTCTAAAAACAATGCAGGAACGCGATGCGGATATTTCGAAAATGGCCGTTATGCCACAGAGTAAAGCGGATGTTATAACACTGTTATCTGCAACAAATATCATGTATGAACAATTTGCGGATCGTCCAATTATCACCATGTCGATGGCGAAGGATGGTATCGTCTCACGCATATGTGGAGAGGTCTTTGGTTCTGCAATGACCTTTGGCGCCGCAACAAAAGCCAGTGCACCAGGACAAGTTGCCGCAAAGGATTTAAAGAATATGGTTGAAATGCTGCATAAGAGTTTAAAGGAAGAGTGAAGCCACTTTTCCTTTCTTTTTCTATGATTTTACTGTTGCACATTAAAACGAAAAAGGGTAAAATAAAAGGTGTGTTGGAACTTTTTTCAGAAATAATGAAAAAGTTTCAGGAAGGAGAAGCTATGTATAAGATCGTAGAGAAAGAGAACCTGAACCCAACCGTAACCAAAATGGTGGTTGCAGCTCCAGCTGTTGCTAAAAAAGCGTTGGCTGGTCAATTTATCATTTTGCGTGTGCATGAAAATGGGGAACGTATTCCTTTGACTATTGCGGATTATGACCGTGTAAAGGGAACAATTACAATTATTTTTCAGATTGTTGGAAAAACAACTATGCTGTTGAATGAATTGAATGAAGGAGATAGCATTTTAGATTTTGTTGGTCCATTAGGAAAACCATCTCATGTGGATGGCTTAAAAAAAGTTTGTGTCATTGGTGGAGGCGTTGGCTGTGCAATCGCGTATCCAACCGCGAAGGCCTTGCATGAGAACGGAGCTGATGTGACGGTAATTACCGGATTTAGAAATAAAGATCTTGTCATTCTGGAGGATGAATTCAAACAGGTGAGCAGTCATGCTTATTTGGTAAGTGATGATGGCAGTACCGGTACAAAAGGTCTGGTTACCAATGTATTGCAAGATTTGATCAATCAGGGAGAAACCTTTGATGAAGTCATTGCAATTGGACCACTGATTATGATGAAATTTGTTTGCGAATTAACAAAGAAATATAACATCAAAACGATTGTCAGCATGAATCCGATCATGATCGATGGTACAGGCATGTGTGGTGGTTGCCGTCTGAGTGTAGGTGGTAAAACCAAATTTGCTTGTGTAGATGGTCCGGATTTTGATGGTCATGAAGTTGATTTCGATGAGGCGATGTCACGTGGTGCTACCTATCGTGAATTTGAGGCTAGAGAACGTGAAGAAGCCTGCAATCTATTGAAGAAGGGGGTTGCATAATATGGCAAATATGGCAATGACAAAAGTACCTATGCCTACACAGGATGGGAATGTCAGAAGAAATAATTTTGATGAAGTAGCCCTTGGTTATACGAAAGAAATGGCGATGGAGGAAGCACAACGCTGCCTGCATTGTCCTACGAAACCATGTATTAGCGGATGTCCGGTAGCTGTCAATATTCCTGATTTCATTGAAGAAGTAAAAAATGGAGAATTTGAAAAAGCGTATCAGATCATCCGCCAGACAAGTTCTTTACCTGCTGTCTGCGGACGTGTTTGTCCACAGGAAACACAGTGTGAAAGCAAGTGTGTTCGTGGTGTAAAGGGTGAAGCAGTAGCAATTGGACGTTTAGAGCGTTTTGTAGCTGATTGGCATCGCGAACATGTAAAGGATGAGGCGGTAAAACCTGCCAGCAATGGACATAAGGTTGCTGTTGTTGGTGCTGGCCCTGCAGGCTTGACTTGTGCCGGAGATTTGGCAAAATTGGGTTATCAAGTATCCGTTTTTGAGGCATTGCATGTAGCCGGCGGTGTGTTAATGTATGGTATTCCTGAATTCCGTCTGCCAAAAGCAATCGTACAAAATGAAATTGATGGTTTAAAGCAGATGGGCGTAGATATTGAAACAAACATGGTCATTGGGCGCAGTGAATCGGTGGATGATTTGTTTGAAGCCGGTTATGAGTCGGTATTTATTGGCAGCGGTGCTGGTTTGCCTAACTTTATGAATATGCCAGGTGAAAATCTGAAAGGTGTATATTCAGCAAATGAGTTCTTAACTCGCTGCAATCTAATGAAAGCTTATAAAGAAGGTGTTGATACACCAATTCAGCATCCAAAACGTGCAGTCATCGTCGGCGGCGGTAATGTGGCAATGGATGCAGCACGTTGCGCAAAACGTCTGGGAGTTGAAGAAGTTACCATCGTATATCGTCGTAGCATGGAGGAGTTGCCGGCTCGTAGGGAAGAAGTTGAGCATGCACAAGAAGAAGGAATTATCTTTAGATTGTTAACTAATCCTGTACGTGTACTTGGTGATGAAAACGGCTGGGTCAAAGGTATGGAATGTGTATCTATGGAATTAGGTGAACCAGATGAAAGCGGTCGTAGACGCCCTGTAGAAATAAAGGATAGTAATTTTGTTTTGGATGTGGATTGTATGATCATGGCTATCGGAACTTCACCAAATCCTTTAATTCGTTCCACTACGGAAGGATTGGAAACAAATCGCAAAGGCTGTTTAATTGCCGATGATAATGGTGCTACTACAAGAGAAGGTGTCTTTGCGGGAGGAGATGCTGTTACAGGTGCTGCTACGGTTATTTTGGCCATGGGTGCTGGGAAAACAGCTGCAAAAGCGATGGATGCCTATATTCAAAATAAGAAATCGAGTAGGGTGAAATAAATCACCCTCTCACACCACCGTACGTACGGTTCCG
>NZ_CEVYEL010000091.1:0-6786 GCF_982403165.1 Longicatena sp. | reverse complement strand
CTTATATATTATATCATATTTTAAGGCTTTTTTGTTGGTTTTTTATAAGGTTTGCTATCTTTTTTCAGAAAGTACCATAAGTATTTTTATATATGCAATTTTAGTAAAAATAATAGCGAAAATACATTTTAAATATGACAGGATGATGTCAAGATACCTTGTTTATAATGAGGGTACAAAGAAAGGATGATGAAGATGGAACAAGCCATTTGTCAGAGCTGTGGCATGCCGTTATCTGAAGATGTTTTAGGAAGTAATGCCGATGGTTCAAAGAACGAGGAATACTGCATGTATTGTATGAAAGAAGGAAACTTTACAGCCGATTGTACGATGGAAGAAATGATTGATTTCTGTGTAAAACCAATGATGGAAGAGATGCCTGAAAAAAGTGAAACTGAAATAAGAAATATGATTGCTTCCTATATGCCTCTTTTAAAACGTTGGAAAAAGTAAAAGCATTGCTGTTTGCTTATAACCTAAAAAAGCTGATGATCAGCTTTTTTTCATACTTCTGTTAAATTCAGAAAGTGACAAAATTCTTTATCTTTATACAAAGATTCATAAGAGCCTAACTTATAAATTTGTCCTTTTTTCATCCAAATTATTTCATCATAACAAGGTAATAAATCAGGATACACATGATGAGCCACTTCAATCAAGATAGCAACATCAAGTGTAAGCAATAAGCTTTCTATTTGGTGTCCCATGATGCCATCCAATGAGGAACAAGCCTCATCTACAAGTAATACCTTGGATGGATGTAACAAAGCTCTGGCAATCGCAATTCTTTGTTTTTCCCCGCCTCTGAAATGAACTTTATCTTCGATTATTTGATCATGAAGCCGTTTGATGAGATGTGATAAGCCTACTTTTTTCATTATTGTAATTACTTCATCTTCACGAATATCGGTTTGATAAAGCGTCAAATTTTGTAAAAGCGTGGCTTCAAAAAGAAAATGATCTTGCGTAATAATATGCATATTTTCATATACATTTGCTATTTGTGATACCTCATATTCTCCATTTATTTTTATACTACCTTTATCAGGTGCATCATAGCGCAACAGCATTTTTAAAATACTGCTTTTCCCACTTCCGCTCTCCCCAATCAATAAATATTTTTTACCTGTTTTAAATGTTAAATTGATGTCTTGTAAGATTTTATGATGCCGACTGCTATAAAAAACTGATTGTAATGTAATTGATCTTACATCATCAATTTTATTCGTATGATCAATCATCGGTAAATCAATCGTATGCAATACTTCCTTCATTACTTTTAGACCAGATTGCCATAAGGATGATCTAGTGAAAAAGTCTTGTAAAGGTGAGGCTACATTATTATTAAGCTGACTGATTCCCATTAAGGTACCTAAATGAAACGCACCATGAAGCACTAAATAAGCACCAATAAACCAAGGTACACATACAGTAACATAGTTTAATAAAAAAATGATCGTATCAGATAAACAAAGGACTGTCTGTAGCTGATATTTACAAGTTTCCTGTTTTTTATTCATATCAGAAAATTGTGTATGAATGGCTTCTTCCATTCCATAGAACTTCACCGTATCTGCACCTTTGATGATGTTTTTCATGTAGCTTAGGAAAATGGTATTCATATGAAGTGATTTTTCGGTTCTTGTCATGATTTTCTTGCGCGTTAAGAAAGGAACACAGATGTTCATCAGAGTCATAAGTAGAATGACGCATCCCATCATCATATTCAGATAAAAAATACCAAAAACAGCTCCTAAAAATAACAGAATATCATATAACATAGCCTGTAGAGAATCAAAAAACTTTGTTTGTATTTCCGTCATACATGAAGATAAATATGTTAAATACGTACTGTCAGGAACTTCATGGAATATGGCAATTTGTTTATTGAAAATAGCTTTCATCAAGATAGCTTTCATATATTGAAAGGTTTCTTTTTGATATTTGGCATAAAGTATCTGACGTAGATATTTACAAACACACATACCGCTAATTACCATGCATGTATAGATAATTTGTATTTGTAAATCATCAAGCTTCATTGCTGTAATAGCATCTATTAAATTTTGAAAAACTAAGGCAAATAATATTTGTAAAAAAACAAGTAACAAACAAAAAAATATCCATAAACCTACATATAATTTTTTATGCAATAAAATCGTTAGAAGTATATTTCGATAAAATTGCTTTTCTTTTTTCATAGTATCACCGCCGTTTTTAAGATACGATAGAGATACTAGTATGTAAATAAGTCGCTGTTAGCTAATAGAGAATCATAGCTTCGATATGAAATACGCCTGTTCATAATCAGAATGCTGTTCATGATATTGCATGACGATCGTTTTTAAAAACTTTTTTGTCTGAAAATCATATTCATTCTGTATCCAATCCATCATCTGTTTCATGTCTTTACTTACATCCTCACCTTTTATTTGATGTGCACAATAAGAAAACATGAGCTGTAAGATTGGATCTGTGATTGTCTTCATATTAATAAAAGATTCTTTACTTTTTTCTATATCATGAAGACAAAGATAAGCAAATGCCTGGTAAAAACTAAGGTAGGCAGAATGATAACCTGCCGTTTTGGCTTGTTTTGCGTACAGTAAAAGTGAGGGATAATCTTGCTGTTCCAAGGCGATAGCACATTTATTATTTAATATATGCAAACATAGTTTATCATCCTGTTCACATTTTTTTAAAATTGTATCTAATAGTGAAATAGCATCATCATACTGATGTAATAGGGATACTATATTGGCTTTTGTCACTAAATTATAATACATACGTTTTAAATATAAGCCTTTTTTTAGATATTCATCCGCTTTTTCACAATATACAAGGCTATGATAGATATCACCCAAACGTAGATTAAGTTCTGCTAAACGAAAATACAGCCATGCATCGATTGCCTGATATTTCGTAAATTTATAGTTTTGAATTATTTTATTATATTCTTTTTGCGCTTCTTTCCATGATTTATTTTTCTCTAAGTTATAGGCATAACATACGGATAAAAGATGCTGTTCTTCTATATCTAAAATACAGATAAAATTTTTCATAAATACTTCATCAAAGAAAAACGTCTTATGATCTTCAAAAAGATAGGTTAATGTATATGCCAAAATGTACTGATGAAATACCGAAGTTTCCATATAAATATCCATGTTATCTTCAATATCAGTATATACTTCATGAAGAAACGACATATCAAATTCTAAAATGGCTTGTAGTATAGTAACAATATCAAACTTGCACACATGATTTTCATAAGTTTTCCTGATCAATAAAGAGTTCATGAAATATTTTCTTTTTTGTATATTCCGCAACATCCTTTTTACCATGTTCAATATCACTTAGAAAAGATGGGGTAATTCCAATCATATCCGCAAAATAGTTCAAAGACAGGTTTTGTTTCTTACGATGATAACGAAGAAAGAAACCAAAGCATTTACTATCATGATGGGATGTATATTCTGTTTCAAGAAAACTCATGCGATTACCTCCTTCTATAAAAAGAAAGAAGTGATCAAATGTACAACCACTTCTATCTAAATTGTTATTTATGCGTAAGTTCTTACCGGTAATACTAACTGTAAGACAGAATCATCATCAACGGATTGGATGATAAAAGGCTTCATTTCTCCACACAGACTGAATTTTACCAAAGAGCCGCTTAATGCTTTGATTGCATCAAATACGTAACGTCCGTTGCAGCTGATTTCAAGAGCGTTTCCACTAAAACTTGCACTGCTTAAGACTTCTGTAGAGGAACCTACTTCAACAGATTTACTGGATAATACACATTCCTGCTCACTTAAATTAAATTTAATAACGGATACACCATCATTTTTAATAAAGCTTGCACGGTCAATGGCATTTAATAAATCATGAGCGTCAATTGTTAATTCATAATCAAACTGTAAAGGTATCAAACGGCTTGTTTCCGGATAAACACCATCAATCAGACGAGTCTGTACAATGGTATCATGAATGATAAATTGTGCTTTCTTATCATTGACAGCAATTTCAACATCGCCTTCCCCTTCTAAAGTTTTTACAACTTCTTGAAGAGATTTTGCCGGAATCGTTATATTAAAGTTTAAAGATTCTTCTATTTCTACTGTCTTTTTAGCTAAACGATAAGAATCGGTAGCAACACAATGTAATTGATGTTCTTTACATTGGAAGTTAACACCTGTTAATACTGGACGTGTTTCTTTATCACTGGTCGCAAAACTAGTTTGTAATATAATTTTCTTTAAAATATCTTCACTTACATTAAAACATTCGTTTGGTTTAGAAAAATCAATCGCAGGATATTCAGAAGCTCTCATACCATTGATTCTGAATTCTGCGGTATTGCCGGAAATCTTTGTTAATGATCCATCTAACATTTCAAATTCAATTTCATCAGCATCTATCTTACGTACAATCTCTAAAATATATTTTGCTTCAATGACAATAGATCCCATATCGTGAATTTCTAAGACACAATGTTCACTCTTTTTTAATTTTGTTTGAATGGAAATGTCAGAATCGCTACCTGTTAAAATTAAGCAATCCATGGTAGCTTCAATTTTCACACCAGAGAAAGCTGGTAAAGGTGAAAAGGTTGAGATAGCTCTGGCAGCTACGGATAATGCGTTATAAAATTCTTTTTTGCTTACTTTGAAGTACATGAGTGGAGCTCCCTTCTTTATCTTTTATTTATAATGAAATAATAATAAGTATGTGGAAACTGTGGAAAACTTCAGTATATCCCATAACATACGTTTATTTTAACATATTTTTGCTGTGGATGAAACGTTGAAAGATGTTGATAACTTTTTTATTTTATCCCCAGCTTGTTTTCAATCTGTAATAATGCCTGCTGAAAGGTTTCTTTTTCCTTTAACAATTTTACCATTTTTTCATAACTAGCCATTATTGTAGAATGATCGCGGTTACCAAATTCAAAGCCTATTTTCACAAATGGCATTTCTAAATGTTTACGACATAGATATACGGCTATATGTCTGGCATTGGCGATATTTTTGGTTCTTGATTTGGATTCTATCTGCGTTCTTGTTAATCCATAATATTCACAAACCGCTTTTTTTATTTTCTTAGGTGTTAATTCATCATCCACTGCAATGACGGGATTTTCTTTAAATATTTCCTGCGTAAATGCTAAATCAATTTTTTCCGGATTATATAATATTGCTTTAAAGAAAAGTTCATTTAAAGATCCTTCAAGTTTTCTTACATCACTGGAAAACCGTGTTGCTAAATAATCAAGAACTTCATCTTCAATCATGATTTCTTCTTTTCGTCCTTCCATCTTTTTTTGCAAGATAGCTTTGGCTGTTTCGAATTCCGGAGAACCTACGGAAACAGAAAGACCGCTGGAAAAGCGTGAAATCAGACGATTTTCGATACCTTTTAATTCAGTAGGATGAATATCACTGGTAATAACAATTTGTTTATTATCACTAACCAATTTATTGTAAAGGTTAAAGAAGATTTCTTGTGAAGTACTTTGTTTCAATCGTTGAATATCATCAATTAGCAGATAATCAACAGAACAAATCATTTCTTTGACCTCTTCTACTGTTTTATTTTTCATAGATTCAATCAGTAAAGTGACAAAATCTTCACTATATATGTAAAGAACTTTTTCATCAGGTTTATTTTCTTTTACAAAATTACCGATGGCATGTAATAAATGGGTTTTTCCTAATCCCGAGTTACCAAAGATAAATAATGGGTTATTAAACTTACCGGGATAATGACAGGCGGACATGGCAGCCGCATAGGCTTCACGGTTATTCTTGCCGACAACAAAGCTGTCAAAGGTATATTCTTTTTTTATTTTATCCTCAAACATGATTTCATTTCTTCTTCTCACCGCTGAGGATGGTTGTAACAAATCGACTTCATTTCTTAATAATATTTGACAGGATACTGGCTGATCCAAAACCTGAGATAATTTTTCCTGAATCAGATCAATGGATTCCATCATTATTTGTTTATTAATTTTAAATGGAACAATGATGGTTGCCAATTCACCATCTATATCATATAACGATGAATCCTCTTTAAACCATGCATTAAAAACAGCATCATCAAAATGCGCATTTTCATTTATGAGGGTCAATGTTTTTTGCCAGATCTGATCCAGCTGTATACTAGCAAACTTTGACATAAGCAACTCCTTTTTTCGGTAGTCATATTTTACTATAAATGGTGGAAAAAAACTATGCGTATTATGAAAATATCAAATTTTCCACAGGAAAAGTAAGTATTTCATCGATAAATAAAGGATAAAAAAAAGTTTTCCACACTTATCAACGTGGAAAGCCTGTGGATTTTTTAATGTGGATAAGTAAAAATGGTGGAAAAGTTGATAAGTACTAGTATAAGAAATAGCTTTCCCATAGCTTTTTATATTAAAATAAACTGATAATTAAAGGCTAAATGAATGTTTTCCACGTTTTCCACAATAGGTGGAAAACCTAGCTTAAATTTACTGTGGAAAGCTTGTGGATAAATAAGAATATTAGAAATTTTAGCTAGAATTCCCCTTTTTTCTTTTCAATAGGAGTAAAACTTAGAAGTTTTCCACTTTCTTTTATAGAAGAGGATTAGAATTGTTGAAAACTTTTCTGATTATGAAAACATAGTACCTATATAAACATAAAAATTTTGTTGAAATCTTGAAAGAACAAGATCACTTTTTATTTTCTGAAAAGAACTATGGGAAAATGTTTTAATCTTCGTTATAATAGATACGATATATAAATT
>NZ_CEVYEL010000090.1:0-7003 GCF_982403165.1 Longicatena sp. | reverse complement strand
CTCATCGCTAAAGCTCTACGGAACCCCCAGACTATCTGGGGGTTTTCTCATACAATAAGAGCTACCTTTTGGGGGGCAGCTCTTTTCTTTTAGATTGCTCTGGTCGCTTCACGAAGCCAGCTTTGTTCTTCTTCCATTAAATAAGGAGAAATCTTTTCATATACTTCTTGATGATATGCATTCAACCATGCTTTTTCATACTGTGTTAATAAAGATGCATCAATACCATCCAGATCAAAGGGCACAAACGTAATGGTTTCAAAATACATAAATTGACCATATTCATTCTTTTCACCCTTGCATACGACCATTTCATTTTCATGACGAATACCATGAGAGCCTTCGACATAAACACCCGGTTCATTTGACTGCGTCATACCTTCCTCTAATACACAGCTATCATTTCTTTCTGGTACAATGCGCCAGCGGAAACCATTTGGACCTTCATGAACATTCAATACATGTCCTACGCCATGACCGGTACCACATTTATAATCTAGAGCAAGATCCCATAATGGTCCTCTTGCCAAAATATCCAAGTTTAAGCCACGACAACCATATAAGAAATGTGCTTTTGATAACGCGATATGGGAACGCAATGCTGTTGTAAAATGATGCTTGATTTCATCACTGATAGCACCTAACACAAAGGTTCTGGTAATATCGGTGGTGCCTTCCAAATACTGTGCGCCACTATCTACCAATAACATGCCTTCTGGTTTCAATTCGGCATTTGTTTCCTCATTGGCACTATAATGCATCATTGCCGCATGTTCCTTATAAGCCGATATGGTATCAAAGCTGATATCGAAACAGCCCTGTTCCTTGCGTAATGTTTCCAGGTATGCACTGGCACTGATTTCGGTAATCGTTTCTTTACCGATCTTGGTTTTTAACCAATACATAAATTTACACATGGCAATCGCATCCTTAATGTGTGCTTTTCGATTATTCGCCAATTCAATCGGATTCTTCATCGCCTTCATAAGTTGGCTAGGATTAGGACGATTTATTACGGTAATCTCCTTATGCAGCCCTGAAGTAATAGCATAATTCACGATCGTTTTATCCAACAGCACAACAGCATCTTGGGCAATTTTTTTCACATCCTCATAAATGGCATCGTATGGACATATGACAATAGCATTTTCTTGCAAATTATCACGTAATTGATCATCAAGCTTGCTTTCATTAATATATAAGGATGCACTGTTTTCATCAATGATCAGATAACTTAGCATTACCGGGAAGTGAGCAATATCCCAGCCACGCATATTCAAGATCCAAGCAATATCATCCAAAGATGTTACGATATGATGTGTCGCTTTTTCTTGTTTTAGGACAGCACGAATGCGTTTCAGTTTTTCTTTTGTACTTTCTCCACTGTAGCACTCTTCTAAAAAGAACCCTTTCTTTTTGGGCAATGCCGGTCTGTCTTTCCAGATCATTCCTACCAAATCTTCTTCACAAGCAAAAGTACTTTTTTTCGCCTGTAATTTATCCGCTAGTTTTTCCACAAGGGCAGTGTTCATTACGCGCCCATCAAAGCCTACCGTACCATGTTCAAAAACATTTTCATATAAATATTCTTCCATCGTAGGGACGCCTTCTTCACCTTGTTTCATTAAATCAATCGTTGTTCCCTGTAACTGGTTTTCAGCCTGAATAAAATAGCGCCCATCCGTCCACAACGCTGCCTTATCCTGACATACGATTAAAGTTCCCTGAGACCCACTAAAACCAGACATATATTTTCTTGCCTTAAAATGTTCTCCCACGTATTCGGTCTCATGAAAATCGGATGTTGGAATGATATACGCATCCATATGGCGTTCTTTCATCAGCGAACGCAAAGCTGTTAGTTTTTCAATAATCGTCATAGCATTTGCCTCCTCATCAATCGTCTATCCTATTGTACCTCATTTTGCATATTCTGCCCACTCCTTTACGCAAATATGCGTTTAAAAAAAGAAGTGATGTTTCATCACTCCTGTGCATCCTCCATATTTTTATACGAAAGAATAGCTATGTGATAATGCGCTATATCTTTGGCATGTAAATGCGTATAAGAGAAATCTTTACTTTCCTTAGCAAGTATCCCTTCTTTACCACAGAGATACCATTTTTCATGGAAGAGTTCATGTTTTTGCTCATCATAGAAAGTCAGTTTTGCAACTATGTAAGAAACGGCTTCAGGAAAATAATTTGTCAATGTCCCATGCAGGTGGAGCGTGTCATTCATATCGATAAAGGAAGTAAGCTTTGTGATGGATAGCCTTTTCTGCATTTGTTTCTTTACTTCTGATAATGCCTTTTCTTTTTCTTTGATTTCTTTATCCTTTTCTTCCCATCGTGTGCGTATTACACGATTTATCAGAAAAATCACTGCTAATTCTGCATACATGAGTAAACCAAAAGGGCTTTTTAGAAAGAGGAAGATCTTTCCCAAATAAGGAATATGAAACATATATTTTCCGATAATATCTGAACGTGTTGTTTCATAATTATCATAATCTTTTGCACTCGCACCTTGTGTTCGATAATAAGTTATTCCATCTTTGACCTGTGTCTTCTTAAAATAATGCGTCAATAAAATATCTTTACCAAAACGATTGGCATGAAAGGTAACGATGGTATCTGGCTGCAATGGTTCATCTTCATCAATCCGTTTACTAAATACTAGAGAATGTGTAGGAATGATCGGCTCCATGCTATCCGTTAATACCGTATAAAAACGATAACCGATGAATTGAGAAGTCTTTTCCGGCCAAAAGACAGCACTTAACAGACATGATAAAAGTACTGTCAAGAGGGCAGCACTTATCAATTTTAGCCATTTTTTTCTCAATTGCATGACAATCTCTCCTTTAACATATTCTATCTTAAAGAGAACCTCCTTTTAAAAAAACCGTCGTTCGACGGCTTTTTGCTTAGCTATGACTTGCAGTACCTGTCACTTCAACATCTAATGTATTACCAGCTAAAGCTTTATTTTTTACAGTGACTTCTACCGTATATTCATTATCACCACTTGTTAAAGTAGTATCTGTATAGTTAGCATCTGTTTTAGTTAATTCTACTTCACCTTTTTTGATTGTGACATCAACATCAGCAGCATTTACAATATTTTCTCCATTTTTCACTGTAGGTACTAATGTCATCGTATTCACATTGTTACCAGCATCTGTTACTTCAAATTTAGCTGTTCCAGTATACGCTATACTATCTTCTCCAATTGTATCTGTACCTTCTACAAACGTCATATTTGTTGCGGCAACTGTAACGCTAGAATTAGCAACAGTGATCTGACCTGTTGATGTTCCACTTAATGTATCCCAAACAGCGTAAGTTCCTGCTGATGTTAATACGATGGCACCAGCGGTAGCGAGTGATAATAATGTACTTTTTTTCATGATAATTCTCTCCTTTTCAAAGTAATGTTTTTCTTGCAGACAATTTATGTCTTTTTCTTTACATCCTTATTGTAAGCCAGAAAAGGAAAGTTGCATAATGCTAATAGCATCATATCTGGTTATGTTTTTTTCGCATAACTACATAAACCCATATTCTTTTTTCAAAATATCAAGAAAGATTTCTCCTGCACTGGATAAGATCTCTCGCTTTCTTTTTATAATAACGAAATTTTCCATGATATCGCAATTTTTAAAACGCAGACTGCGAATATTAGAATGTCGCAATTCATCTATTTGCCATTGATTTCCTAATAAAAAGGCTTGAGCGTGATTGATCATGTTGATAATAGCATGATAATTACTCATCGTAATCATTTTTTTAAAATCCGATAACAACGTTTTGTTGATGGTTAGTGATTGATTTAAATCTGAAAAGAAATCTTTCGGTAAATGTATATAAGGATACTCAATTAACTCTTCAGCATCGACAAAGCGACTATCTTGTAACGGTATCTTTTCGTTAACATGTACATATAATGGCTTACGATCCATTACCATAACTTCAATTTCTTTTATCTCTGCCATTTTTGAAAACACGCCAAGTTGTAAATCATTCAAAATCGTAATGCCGATTTCAGAGCGTAGCTGTACCACATTTTGTAAAACTTCTTCTGCTGTGGTTTCAATGAAATGTATCTCTGTTTCGGCTGAAGAAGCACGTTTATAAAATTCCAAAATCATATCATCATGTAGAAATATAGAATTTACAGAAATTGATAGTTTACTATAGATTTGCTCATTTTCTAATTTTTTCAAACGCTCTAATACACGAAACTGATTTAAAATCGAACGTGCATAATAATAAAGGAGATTACCAGTAGGTGTAAGGGTGATACCACGATTTGAGCGGATAAAAAGTTTTCTCCCCATTTCTTCTTCTAATGCGTGAATCGAACGACTTAAGCTAGGCTGACTGATATAGAGTTTTTCCGCTGCCTTGTTGATACTGCCGCAATCAGCGACCTCAACGAAATTCTTTAATTGATCCTTTTTCATAACATTCTCCCATATTGTATAATATGATTGTACCATGTTTATTTCAGATATGATATTCTTATGATTAAATGTATATGAAAGATTCTAAAAAAACGAATAAATCCATGATGATAGTTTCTTATAAAGATGACATGTCATCGATATGAAAATTAAGGAATCGATCAAAATGAAACTACATTCAAAACATCGTTAGAGAATTAAAACTTTTTAGTTTTGTCTATGGTTAACAGCATAGGAACCATTGGCTGTAGCAACAAGCGCATCGCTGTCAGAAAAGTGTGCAATTGCTCGAGCCTGAACGATGCGGCTTCCCACATGATCACAATAGCCTTCAATCACCAATGTTTCATGCTCCGCTATCCCCTTATCAAAGTTTACAGACATTTGAATCGTTGGTGTAAAGCTGGCATCACTAAAGATATAGGATGCACATCCCATCGTAATATCCATAGCGGTTGAAAGCATGCCTCCATGCATATGCCCGGCAGGATTTAATTGCCATTTTTGCACAGGGAATTGTAATATCACCTGTTTTTTATTTATGTTGATAGAAAGCACGCGCATTTCCATCATTGCATTAATCGTATTTTGGGCCTGTAAACGGCGATTGATAAAGTCATGTAAACGCTGCTGTATATAATCCTTTTCCATAACAATACCTCCCATGCCTCTATTATAGATACATTCCATAAAAATAACAACGCAAAGAGCATGGGATCTAACTGCTAAGATATTCCTTGCTCATCCATAAAGATAGTAACTTTTCTTTTAAATCATAATTCGATTGCGTAGAAAAACGTATACTCTTTTGCTTATAGAAAAAGAAAACAACCCGTTTGTACAGGTTGTTCGTGTATTGGTTTTAATTTACCTCTTTTTCTAGCTTTGCGATACCAACTTCAATACGCTTTAATGTTTCATCTTTACCTAAGATATGCGCAATTTCAATAGCTCCACCCGGAGTGAACTGTTTTCCCGTAATAGCGGTACGTACCGGCCATAAAATCTGCCCATTTTTCATTTCCATCTGTTTCGGCAATGCTAACAGTAATTCATGAAGGGTTTCTTCATTTGACCAGTCGTTCAGCTCTGATAATACCTCTTTCGCAGCTTTTAGCGCCTTTAAGGCAATTTCATACGTTGTCTTCATCTTCTTATGAACATACATGGCAATATCATATTCCGGCAATTCATCAATAAAGTCAATACTTTCCGGTATTGTGGATAAAACATCAGTACGTGGCTGCAAAATGCGCGCTACAGCCATCATATCCACAGGGCGATGAACGCTTTGTTCAATATATGGTTTTGCCAGTTCATAGAATTCTTCAACGCTCATCTCACGTAAATACATACCATTCATCCAAGTCAGTTTATCAATATCAAAGATGGCTGGTGATTTAGAAATACGTTTAATGTCAAATACTTTAATTAATTCTTCTAACGTATAAATTTCCTGTTCTGTTTCCGGAGACCATCCTAATAACGCGATGTAGTTTAAAATAGCCTGTGGAAGATAGCCTTTCTTGACTAGATCCTGGAAACTGGCATCCCCATTACGTTTGCTCAACTTATGCTGTTCATCCTTCATAACCGGTGGAACATGTACATATGTTGGAATGTCCCATCCATAAGACTGATAAATCAGATTGTATTTTGGTGTGGAAGACAAGTATTCGTTTCCACGTACGACATGGGTGATTCCCATTTGGTGGTCATCAATGATATTCGCAAAGTTATATGTAGGATACCCATCAGATTTTAGCAGTACACTTTCATCTAAGATACTGTTATCCACTTCGATACGTCCATATACTTCATCATCAAAATAGGTTTCGCCACTATGCTTGATGGTCTGACGTACGACATATTTCTCGCCATTTGCGATACGTTCTCTTGCCTCTTCAACAGAGATGTGTTTACATGGATCATCATATTTAAAAGAGATACCAAGGCTTTCGGCTTCTTTGCGCTGTTTTTCAATCTCTTCTTCACCGCAGAAGCAATAATGTGCACCACCAAGATCAACCAATTCATCGGCATATTTTTTATACATAGGCAAGCGTTCAGATTGAACGTATGGTCCAAAATCGCCACCAACATCTGGCCCTTCATCATGGGTTAAACCGACCTCTTTTAATGTATCGTAAATAATATCTACAGCACCCTCTACTAAACGTTCTTGGTCGGTATCTTCAATACGAAGAATGAAGTCACCATCTTCATGTTTTGCGATCAAATATTCAAATAAAGCAGTTCTCAGGTTACCGATATGCATATAACCGGTAGGGCTTGGTGCAAATCTCGTTCTAATTTTACTCATATATGTATTGTCACCCTTTCAATCAGCATACTAATAATATAATAAAGAAATGGCATTGGCAATGAATTTTTTATGCATTTCCAAACTTTTTCGAAAGTTTCCTTAAAATAATGAAATTTGTTGTTGACAAATGCATGGTTTTTTATTAGAATATCGGTGTTGCCGAAATTGGGGTATAGCCAAGCGGTAAGGCACCAGACTCTGAATCTGG
>NZ_CEVYEL010000089.1:0-7102 GCF_982403165.1 Longicatena sp. | reverse complement strand
ACGCCCCGAGGGATTTTCACCCTAGATATGTGGCATGCCCGCCACACATAAAAAACAGATTTGCTTATTAAACAAATCTGTTTCACAGTATCTGAATATGCAAAGGTAGTTAATAAACATTAAGTTAATCCTGCAGGTTAGTTCCAATTAAAGCATATTTTATATACTATGCACCGTCGTATGCAGTTTCTTACATACGGTGATAAGAAGTCGAAAACTTGTTTCCTCCTATGCGATTGTATATCGAATTTATAATAAATTCTCTTTCCTGTGGATTATCGTGTTTCCTCTTTCATATCAAAAACTTTAATGGAAAACGATATATATTAATAAAACCATAAGTAAAAAGAAGAATCTATCAATCACTTGAGAAATCGTTGATAATAAATAGAAAATTCTTAGTTTTAGCTTAACTTCCATTTGTTTTTGCATAATTTTAATGGCTACAAGTATGCCAGCCATGACCTCTATCTAATTGAAAAAGTCTTTGTGGGTTTTGATTGCTTAATGAATGATAAGTATTATCAGTGATGGTAATGAAATTTGTTCAATAGTTTTTTTATAAAGTTTATATGTTATCGTTTTCGATATGTTTCTTTCTTCTTTTATGTTTAAGATAGAACCATTCTATGGTATCATATTCTCTAGATTATCAAATAATCCTAGCAAGTCTTTCCGATATAATGCATTACATATGTGATGGTGGTATGGTTGTTTTTTGATTTGATTATGGAATATTAAAATCAAGGAGATAAAATTCAAAGAGATAAAAGAGATAATAAAAAGGCTAAACAGTGAAAAAGAAAGGAAAAACACATGGAAATTCAAGTAGTATATGAGCATAACTTCGCGGATGCTAAAATCGTTCGTCAAGAAGTATTTGTAGAAGAACAAGGGTTCATGATGGAATTTGATGAAATTGACAATCATGCCATTCATGTGACTTTATATCTAGATAAAGTCTTAGCAGGCTGTGCACGGATGTATGCGGATATAGAAAAAGATGTTATGCGTATCGGGCGGATAGCCTTACGCAAGCCATATCGTAAACAAGGATTTGGCAAGGTACTTGTCGAAAGCTGTGAAGCGTATGGCAAAAAACACAAAGCAAAAGCCTTTGTGCTGGATGCGCAATGTCGTATGCTAGGTTTTTATGAAAGACTTAATTATCAGGTAGATGGAGAAATCCATATGGATGAACATGTCCCACATGTACAAATGCGAAAGACGTTAAAAGACGAACAATCGCATGAAGAGTTTGATTTCAACACATAAATATAAAACAATGGTAATAGCAGGTTTTGATATACCTTGTAGCATATGGAGAAAACAAAAAGATGAATAAAAATTGATCTTCTTGTGATAACATTATGAACATAAAACAGTATTTAAAAACCTAAATTTATCGCACATGCAAATGAGGATAATATAACGATCAATCTTCGCGGCGAAACAAAAGGATATTAAGAAAGCCACATAAGCCGGCAAGAAAGGCATACAAACTCTCTATCCAGGGACTATACGAGAGGATATCGGTAAAGGTATGCAGATGAAATAAAACGGAAAACGCGTATTGAAGACAAATAAAAATAGAAAGGGCCAGAACTAGTTTCTGGTATTTTTTCATGTTGATCACCTGTTTCTACTCTATGAAAAGCCAAAGGAAATATGAATGAAATTCCTATGCGACGCATAAATTAGGATGAGCAGGAAGGGAGCAGATGCAGCATGAAAACAAAAATCATCGCTGGTATCGGTATTGCGATACTAGCAGTCGCACTCATCTTTACCATGAAACCAAAATCCTTCAGTGATGAATTTGCGCAGACCATGAAGGATATGGACTCTTACATCTTACAAGGAAATATGGAAATCACAAAAGGTGAGGATGTGAAAGCCTATGCGTTGGAAGTTGGCTATGAGAAAGGTGAAAAAGATTATTTTAAGGTTTCTTTAACAGATAAGGAACTGAATCAGGAACAAATCATACTACGCAACGACGCAGGCGTCTTCGTTGTGACCCCAAGCTTAAATCAAGTGTTTAAATTTGAAGGTGATTGGCCGATGAATTCACCAAAGCCATACTTATTGCAATCAATAGCGGACATCGTCAAACAAGAAAATGCCACAATAAAAAAGCAGAAGGATGGAACACTGGTAAGTGCTAAGGTTAGCTATCCCAATAATAAAAACTTTGATCATGAGGATATCATGTTTGATAAAAATGCCAAACTTAAGTGGCTTCAAATTTATAATAAAGATAATACCTCTGAATTAAAAATTGTCTTTACGAAATGTGAATATGATGCCAAGATCAAAAAGGATTATTTCAAAGCACCTGCCGTTATAGAAAAGAAGGCGAGTGCCAGCGTCATCAGTGAACAGGATTTACCACTATATCCGGTACAGGTATTTTCATCGGAACTGAAAAGTGCCAATCAGATGAAGGTTAATGGGGAAGTGAAACATGTTTTAGAGTATCATGGTGATAAAAATTTTACCGTTGTCGAAACCAAAAAAGAGGTGCCTAAAGATACACAAACGGTCATCATGCCGGGAGAGATGATTGATGCAATGGATGTTGTGGGATTTTATGATGGAAATCATATGAGTGTGGTATATGATGGTGTAGAGTTCTCCGTATTCTCCGATGAGTTGGGTCCGGAAGAAATGATGGAGGTTATCAACAGCATGCAGGTGGCTGTGATGAAATAATGATCAAACGGGGAGATGTATATTATGCAGATCTGTCACCTGTCATTGGCAGTGAACAAGGTGGGGTACGGCCGGTAGTGGTCGTGCAGAACGATAAGGGAAATCGTTATTCTAAAACAATCATCATTGCGCCGATTTCAAAAAAGATGTCAAAACCGCCAATTCCTACACATGTGATTTTCAGTGATGATTCATTGAGCTATGTGTCCATGATCTTATGTGAACAGCTGCGGACGATAGATAAGAAACGATTGGGGCAGTGGATTTGTACATTAGATGATAAAACAATTGAAAAAATAAATAAAGCAATACGTGTGAGTCTGGCATTATAGGGAGTGTGAAGGCACTCCCTTATGATATGAAAACGGCACTGTTGATGAAGATGGAAGGTATGACAATGATGATGAAGAGGGGAATTTTCACATGATATATAAAACATTAAAAAAATTAAAAAAAATTTAAAAAAGCTGTTGACAGAAAAAAAATCAGATGGTATTATATACGGGCACTGGCGGTAACAAAGCTGTCAGTTAAATATACAAGGTCCAGTGGTGTAGTGGTTAACATGCCTCCCTGTCACGGAGGAGATCGTGGGTTCGAGTCCCATCTGGACCGCCATTTTTGCAGATGTAGTTCAATGGTAGAACACAGCCTTGCCAAGGCTGATACGGGGGTTCAATTCCCCTCATCTGCTCCATTAATAACTACGTACTCTCATGAAAATGAGAGTTTTTTTATGCTTATTTATGAAAGATGAGGGGAATTTTTGCGGTCCAGATGGGTTTTAGGGCGTGTTTGGTCTATTTTTGTTGGGAGGCATGCTGTAATCAACGTGTTTTTTTATGTGGTTGATTAAGAAAGTATGAATTATATGGCGCTGCTATGTCAGCACGAACCCCCGTCATAAGCAAATAGCTGTAACCATCGTTCTAGGATAAGATTTATTGCGAAATATCATTTTTTTAGATTAAATGCGTAGAACTGGCGAATTCTGTGCTAAAATAAAAACAGCATCATCAAAAGGGGGCAGGAATATGAAAAAAGTAATATTCGTCATGCTGATTGTATGTCTGTTAGCTGCTTGCTCACCATCATCAAAAAAAGGACCTATCGAAGTGAGTGCAGCGGAGGTTCTTGAGAAATTAAGTGACGAAAGACAGAATTCATTTCTATTATATGTGATAAGCGATGACTGTTACTCCTGTGATGAATATCAAAAGGTCATAGAGGAAATAGAAAAACAACAGCCGTTTGAAGTGTATTATCTGCATATAAACCTAAAGGAAAAGGATGCAGATGTAAAGAAGATGTTAGATGAATTAAAAGTTACGACCGGTGTTTTGCGCCAGTTACCAACAACCTATTATTTTTATCAGGGGACGTTGCAGGCCGAAAACAGGAAAGAAGGATATTTAGAAAAGAAGGATCTGATAGCATGGCTGAAAAATTTACATATATTACATTAGATGAAGAACCGGAAACGGTTGTATCTACCAAAGAAGATATTTGTGCGCAATTAGAATCTTTGGGTATACAACGTGGTATGGTGATTTTGGTCCAGGCGGATATGAAAAAATTAGGTTATCTCATAGGTGGTGAACAGATGCTGATTGAGGCATTGATGGAAACAGTAGGTTATGAAGGGACTATCGTTATGCCGACTTTTACACCACAGATGGCTGATCCAGCCTGCCAAAAGAAACACATTGCCCGTATGTATTGGGAGGATGTGCGTCAGCATGCCTTGCCCTTTGATAAAAAATTAAGCGCACCCGAAAAAGCAGATGCGCTCATTTATCAGTTTTTACGCAATGAAGGCGTAGTTCGTTCATATCATCCATTATATAGCTTTGCGGCTTGGGGAAAATACGCCAAAATATTATGTGATAAGCATCCTTTGCACTTTGGTTTAAATCAGGATTCACCATTAGGTAAAGTATCTGAATTTAATGGTTATGTCGTACTTTTGGGCTGTGATTACAATAACTGTGTCATGTTTCAATTAGCCCGCTATCATGGAGAACAGCTTCCTATTAAACTTATCAGTGCTCCGATTGAAAATAATTCACGTGTACAGTGGAAAGATATGCTAGAACTTGATTTCACGAAACAGGACATGGGAGAAATCGGTGAAATCATGGAAGATAAGAGTGTCGTAAGAACGACTTACATAGGTACGGCAAAGTGTCGTTTCTTCTCTAGCAGAGAAGCTGTCACCTTAGCAAGCTCCTATTTTCATATTCATAATGATGAAATAAGTATGTTAGAAAATTGATTAAGCATGTCTTCATCTTCCTGCGTGAAGCGAGAAGGTGAATAAGAGTCAATGTCCAAAACACCCAGCAGGGTGTTTTCTTTTACTAAGGGGATTACTATTTCAGAATTACTTGCACTGTCACAGGCGATATGGCCGCTAAATTGATGAACATCATCTACACGCAGAATCTTGCGTTTTACAGCTGCTGTTCCACATACTCCTTTTCCCATTGGAATATGCATGCAGGCGACTTTCCCCTGAAAAGGGCCAAGTACCAATTCATCATGTTTATATAAATAAAATCCAGCCCAGCTAATATCGGGTAAGTATTGATATAATAAAGCAGCTGCATTTGCCATATTGGCAATTTCATCATGTTCATCCATTAATAAGCCACGCAGACTCGTTAATAAGGTTTCATATTCATTGTTCATCATTATACTACCTCCATGACAGTATCGTATCACATTTTTCATAAAGCGGAAATGAAAAAAGCATGTTCTGTGCAAGATGATGGATAGCTAAAAAGATAACTCAGGATAAGTGCGTAATACTGCTTAATAAATGGCTGTATCATTGGATTTTATCTTCATCATAAAAAAGTATATGTTTGTATCTTTATTCATACTTCTTATCTATAGAGGCCCCCAGAAAATGGGGCATAGAAAAAAGATAAGCTCTATTCACAGAGCTCATCTTCCATTTTACTAAATTTTGTATAGGCTTTTGAGATGTTCTTCTCAGAATCTGAGGTCATCTTATACCAGCCTTGTTCTTTCATCATTTCATAAACCTTGCGCTGTTGAGCAGAAAGATCTTGATATAGCGTATCTACTTCTTTAAAAAGTTCTTCATTACTTGCTTCCTGTGAAAAAGTGTTGTATTCACTCTTCATATGTTTCAAGGTTACTAACAGGTTGGTCGCAATCTCTTTATCGCTGTAATTATTAGTTGATCCACTCATTCTTTTACCTCCTTTTGCAAAAGTTCTACCATTGTATGATAATGTTTAGCAAGATTCGTATTGACCTCCTCAAAGCAGGTTTTCACTTCTTCATTTTGAATCATTGTGACATCATTGGTAATTCTTTTGTTTAAGACAAAGGTCTGATCCAGCAGGTCTTCTAAATATAAGACATCTTTAGGTGTTAACATAGCATCACACGCATGAAACATTGCTCATGCTTCTCCTTTCATTTCTAGTATGGGAAGAGATTGAAAATGTATTCTATGATTTTTTATGATATTTTGCTATAATAAAAAAACGTTAGGAGGCAGACATGGAATTACAAGAAAATCAATATGTATATATTCAAAGTTATAAACATGATGGCAGTCTGCATCGGACATGGGCAATGGGATACGTGCTTGAGGCAAATGAAAAACGTATCGTTGCTGTCACGAATCGTACTTTGGTAAGTGAATCAGACGGTCGTAAGTGGGTGACCAGAGAACCGGCAATCTGCTTTTTCTATCCAGATAAATGGTATAATGTCATTTGCATGATTCGTAAAACCGGCATTCATTATTATTGCAATCTAGCATCGCCTAGTATTTATGATGGTGAGGCAATTAAGAATATTGATTATGATTTGGATGTGAAGGTATCGCCAACAGGAAAAACGATGTTGTTAGATGAGGATGAATATGAACAACATGCAAGGGAAATGGCATACAGCAAAGCGTTGGATCGTGCAATTCATAAAGGACTGGATCGTTTGATGGTGGATATTCGATTGCGGAATTCGCCTTTTGAACATCATGAAATTAATGCATTGTATGAGCGATATTTGGCATGTATGGAGTTGGAGAAGAAGCAGTGATTTCAAAAATGTAGTAAAACTGTGAACGGATAAGTATAGGTGACTTGTTGTAACGCAGCAATAACGTAACTGATATTATATAGATGACGTATGTGATGCAGGTGGTGGATGCTTGATCTTGCATTAAAAACTTGAAAGAATTAGGTAAAATAAAAACAGCAATATAAAAAAATGAAAAAACTAAAAATTATCGTTGACATCGAAAATAAAGTGTTGTATTATATACGAGCGCTAAGCGAAAGCGAAGTGCAAATCGGTCTTTGAAAACTGAACAGGAAACGTCAATTTCAATGAAAAAGAGAAGAAA
>NZ_CEVYEL010000088.1:0-7323 GCF_982403165.1 Longicatena sp. | reverse complement strand
AGCCCCTTGGGGCGATTACGTAAAAACCACCAGCTAAGCTGGTGGATATTTATTAAAAAGGAAGAATAAAACTAATATTTGAAATGAATATATCGATAATAAGTGTTTGATAAGGAATTTCGAAAAAAAATAAAATTAATTTCTATATGATAGGTATGTTATAAACAATTGTCTTTATTCCTTAAGTATCAAATATCATGAAATAAGCATTTTTTTATTTACATATGTTTGCTTTAGATATGGTTATTCACTGCGTTGAATTTTCTAGAAATTCGCCTTATAATTTTAATGAAAAGATACATACAACGAATAAACAAATACAAAATATAACTTTTATGTAAAAACATTTTTCTACATTTTTCTTCGTATAGCACTATAATTCACATAATTTCGCAAGCTGATCATGATACGTATAAACAATATTGTGGCTATAAAAGGACTTATTGGTTCTTTTAAAGATAAAACGATATTCATGATGTTGGTAACAAAGCTATCCTTTGACAATATGCATTTATGCCAGTCAGTGAATATCAGAAAATGGAGAAAACAATATGAAAAAGAAAAGGATGAGGCATTTATTGACAGTTATTGTTTCTGCGGCGATGATACAAGGATTGTTTGCTTATGCTCTGCCATTAATGGCAAAAGAAACATCTTTCCAACAAGAAACAACAATTACGCAAACATCAGGTTCGCTTACCCTTCATGAGCATGATAGCGAGGGAAATCCCTTAGCGGATGCCTCTTACAGCATCTATAAAATCATGCGTTTTGAACAAGAAAGCACTTCGCGTTTTGTTATTGAGGAAGCTTTTCAAGATGTTTTAAAAAATGTTACACCAGATGCTTTAGGTAGTTATTCTACAACACAATTAGAAAAGCTAAGCCAACAACTTACCATAAAGGCGGAACAATTTCCTCCTTTAGCTACTGCTACTAGCGATGGCAGTGGCACGGTAAGTTTTAAAGATTTAAAGCTTGGCTATTATCTAGTGATAGAAACAAAAGCTCCAAACAATTACATATTAGGTAAACCTTTCTTAATTGCCATCCCTTCAACAAATAACTATCAAAATCATGAGGAAGGTAGTGCATGGGTCTATGATGTGGAGGCATACCCGAAAAATGAGATAGTAACCTTTGATAAGACCATTACCGATGCCAGTGATGGCTCAGTTAAGATAGGCGATTATGTACCATATCAAATAAGGACCAGTATGCCTGATTATGACGCTAGTTTCTTTGGCAATCCCACACCGGCGACCTTCATAATCATCGATACGATGGAAGATGGTTTGGCCATCCAAAACGATGCCAAGCATCCAATCACGGTAAAGGTGAATGATAAAGAAATAGCAGAAGGCTCAATGACCTATAGGATAAGGGCAGAGAATACGGCAGGGGAAGAAGCCGATTTGCACATTAGCTTCGCCGAAGATTTTATAAAAGAAAACGGAGGGCAACCAATCATTGTCACCTATGAAGCACAGGTAACAGAGAAAGCCAAGCAAGGCCAGGAAGGAAATCAAAATGCCGCAAGCTTGCAATACAACCACAAAGCAGGAGAAATTACAAACAGTGAAAAAGCAATCGTAAAGGTGTATAGCTTTGGAATTCAGGTAGAAAAGTTCACCAATGAAGGAAAGCCATAAGCATTAAAAGGAGCAGACTTCACCTTATTAGCAGCTGATGGTAAAGAAGTGTTGAACAATGCAAGTACAGATGACAAAGGAATTCTGAACTTTCATAATCTGGATGCAGGTACGTATTATCTAAAGGAAACAAAATCACCAACTGGCTATACTTTATTAGCAGAACTGATTAAGGTGGAGATTATCGCTGATGTAGATAGTGCAAAAAAAGCAACTGGTAGCTTTACATTAAAGGTAAACGATAAAGAGATCACCGATACAAGCGGAACCTTTATCACAAAACTGGATAACGATAGGGGAATTGCTAGTATTGCCATAGAGAATCATAAAGGTTTTACTTTACCATCTACTGGAGGAACAGGTATTACGCTTTTTTTGGTAATCGCTAGCGTAGGCATCTTAGTCATCAGCATGGTGATGGTGAGTAAGAGTAGGAAACAGGCATAGTGATAAAATGCAATAAATCAAAATAATAGAAAATGAATGAGGTAAAGCAGATGAAAAAAAGAAAGAGAGCATTACAAAAAGCATGTAGCCTGTTCATCATGTTCATGTTGACACTGACAACGCTAAAGGCAGTCGGAGGAACGATCGACATTCATCTAAAGGATTTTCCAAATGCAGAGAAAGCCGGTGTCACATTCACGCTGTATAAGGTAGGAAGTATGAGCGATGATGGAAAAGCAGCGCTGCATGAGAAATATGATATGCACTTACCGGATACGGCTGAAGAATTACAAAAGGTCGCAAAAGAGCTTACCCAAAAGACAGATAAGGAAACCATAGGAAAGAGAACAACAGATGAGAAAGGATATCTGTCTTTTACCAATATTGAAAATGGTATCTATTTATTGGTGCCATCCGATATGGAATCTTATGGCACGATTGATCCTTTCATTGTGACCTTGCCAATGTATGAGGAAATAGCGAATGTTATTCAAGGTCCAAGCTATTATCTGCAGGTAGAACCCAAAGCATCACCAAATGAAGCAGAAAAACCTAATTTACCAGTAGACCCCGAACATCCAAACAAACCGATAACTCCGGAACATCCTGATATCCCAACACAACCCAATAAACCGGGAACATCCACAAGCACGACAGATAAGAAGGAGGAACCAAAGAAGGAAACGACATCCACACAGACAGGAGATACAACACACAAAGATCTGTATATCTTGTTCATCATGCTTTCCACTCTTGGCATGTTTATCTTATACAACAAGCATAAAAGAGGAAGTGAACTAGACGATGAAAAATAAGAAAAAACAATTTGCGGCAATCTTATTAGCTGCATCCATGCTCTTTATAAATACGAATACATCTCTTTATGCCAAAGAAGAACCAAAGGCAAAACCGGAAGCTGCTCAGGAAACAAAAACCAATAGACAGCCTGCTACCACTATCTATGCCCCTACCCAACAGCCTTTATTAGGAACGGCTCCATTAAAGGAAGAGACGCCAAAGGATACCCCTGTCAAAGAAGAGCCAAAGACAGAACCAAAAGAGAGAGCTCTTTATACAGATGTAAAGGGACAAGTGTATCTAGACGATAATAAGAATGCCAAAGTCGATAAAGAAGAAAAAGGACTATCCGACATCGAAGTGCGCTTATATAAGATTAAAGAAGGCAAGCCAGAAAAAGAAGCTGCCTATCATACCCTGACAAACATCAAGGGAGAGTATGTCCTAGAGGAAGTAGAACTAGGTAACTATAAGATCGAATATAAAAGTGTCGATAGCGAAAAGAACCTAAAAGAATATACGATCATCCAAGAGAAAAAAGATGAGAAAGAACCAGTAAATAAAAAAGCAGAACCAAAACTAGTGGAGAAGAACAAGGAATACCGTATCGAGCAAGAAGATGTAGAACTCAAAGAAGGCAGTAAACTAGAACTAGCTTTATTTAGAGTAGAAGCGTTTGAAGAAGGAAAAGAAAGAAGACAAAAACAAGAAGTAAATAAGGAAGCTTCTAAAGCCGACAACCCGGTGAAGCAGGAAACGCGAAAGCAAAAAGAGACCGCGAATAAGAAAACAGAAACGAATACAACGAAGAAAGCAGAAGTCAAGCAATCAGAGAAACAAGAAGAAAAAACAATTCGTCATAAAATCACTAAAATAGAACCACTAATGACTACAGCGCAGTTAAACAAACTAAACAGTACAAAAGTAGGAGCAGCCAATGCACAGGATAGTGATTTCATAAAAGCTTTGTATGCAGTTTTAGATAGCGAAGACTGGGCATTCAATGCGTATTATGTAGGACAAAATGATAAATATCATGTAGAGAAGACAAATGATTTCTCATTGAAATACCAGATAGAATTTCACAATAATCGTGATATAGAAAAAGGTAGTGTTGAAATACGTATACCGGCTACATTGTCTAACGATAGGGATCACAAAGGAATCCTACCTACCAGCATCGCAATACCACAGGGAACCTTAGATGCTCCGGTAGAAAACAGAATCACACCATTCAATTATTATCTGGATGAAGATACCAATGAGCTTGTGTTCTTTAACTATAAAAAGATCACATCAGGTTCCAATGTGGCATTTCAGGTATTGTATAAGAATCTACAAATCATGGAATTCGTAGATGATAGTACATGGAGCTTAAAACCAACCGCCACTGTGCAATTTAAAGATCAAAAAGAAGAAAAGACAACGCCTCCTTTAACGGGACATATTGATTCACAAGTTAAGCTTTCCAAGGTCACAAAGACGCCGTATACCTTAGGGGCTAAAAGCTATTACCCAGGTATTTATACCGAGAAACAACTGGCTAGCATCGTAACGAGCCTGCCACAAGAGTACAAAGGTGATAACTTTACCAAGTATAAATATGTAGCTTGGCAAGTGCAGGTCACAGGAAGTGCAACTCAGCCATGGGAATTATACCTAAAAGATATATCAAATCTTGAGGGCAAAGTAGTTGGCTTCAATCGAAGCTACAACAAGATAAATTATCGTGGAGATAGTGCTTATTATAAAATTTCCGATATGAACAAAGATAAGCTAATACACTATGATAATCAATATGGGTATATCCTAGTAGTCGTTGCTTATCCTGCTGATAAGATCCAACCGAATACCTTGATTGAAAATACAGTTGAAGTCGTATTACATCCATATGATAGAGTAGATGAGGATCTAAAGCTAACAAGTAAAGCAAATTGGGTATATCGTGATTATGCATGGAACTACAAAGGCGATATCATCGGTGTCGATAAGAGTGGTGGAGGTACCTATAAAAGCTTTTTGGAAGCCTATAAAGCCGCAAGAAAACAAAATACCGATATTGGTGACATTCCATTTCACGTAAACAGTTCAACACGTGGCTATAAGCTCACCCATCATGCATCCAATGAAGATGGTAAATTAGGTGAACGTATCGAAGGAGCCAGCTATAAGATGACGACCGTCGATGATTTTCTCTATGCCTATCCAAATACCGGTTCAACAGACAGTTACAAGATCTTAGATGGAGATGATTACTACTATAGTCAGGTAAGCATCAAGCAAAACGATACCGGATATGATCCTTGGGAAGACAGCGAGGCAAAACCGGAAGAATCAAAGGATACCATCGTTTATGCAATGTTCAAAGGCAGCACAGTATGGGAAGAAGTCAAGGTTATCCCATGGAATGCTAGCGGAACGATGTCTTATACCTTTACAGAAGAACAGATCAATAGAAAACCATGGAGGGTAAAGGTAGAACATGAATCTGTTAATTACCTTTCCACATGTTCAATCGACCTAAAAGTACGTATCCAGCATGATTCGCCGGCCTTTCAAGAGCTGGTAAAAGATGAGGATAATGAGCAGATGCTCACCTTAGAAAATATTGCCGGTGTCATGGGACAAAGCTTACAAGATGGCAAGGAGGAAGGCTATTTTCACGATGCTACGATAGGTTTTAACTATGCCGAACCAGAATTAAAGGAATTGAGCGAAGCATTGTATGGTACTTTACCGATGCGTGATAATGCATTTGCTTATCTGACCTCGGTACAGAAAAATGCAGCATCTTATAAATATGGAACGAGCTGGAATGATGCAGGTACCGGAAGGGTACATCTGAAATACGATATCATGGCATATGATGGCTATGAACTATATGGTTCAGAAGCTATTGATTATCTAAAGGCAAATCTGGTCCGCTCACCGGGAAGAAAAGATGTCGTCTTTTATGATCTGTTGCCATATGGCGTAAAGTATGATCCTAGCGTAGAGATCATTGCAGGACGTGTAAAGACAACAAATGCTATGACATGGATGTATGAAAAGAGCTGGGATACCAGTCAGGTCAAGGTCAGTGTCGATTCTAAGGAAGATATCATAACGAATTATCGTGGAACGGGAAGAATGATGGTCAAGTTCCATATCCATTATGATGGTGCAGATCCATCAGGCTTTTATGATTCCATGTGGGCAGAAAGCTGGGGCATCAGCTTTGGTGCGTACTATGAATGGAAGGATATCGACATCAGCAATGCGGCAACGAATATTTCTGCGTTCATGCCAGAAAAAGAGGATAATGAGCCATTGTTAGGAACAGATGATCAGGTCATGTTGGATAATGGAAGCGATTATCCTGATACCTTATCAAAAGATGAATACAAGGTTTTGGGAGAGGATATTGATGGGGATGGTATAACGGATGAAAGAACGGTATTGTATGCCAACACCAGCGTCAATGATGATATGGCAATAGCCAATAGTGATACTATCGAGAAACTGGTAAAAGCAGATAATGACCGCTTCGGGGTCTTCTCAGAAAGTGCCATCGTAGCACCAAAAGAAGGCTATACCTATGAAATAACGGTAAGGAATGCACAGGATACCTTAAAGAATATCGTCGTATATGACCTGTTGGAGGATGCCCCAAAGCATCGCTCACAACAGGAGAAGGATAAGCACTTTGAAGATAACTGGTGGTATGGAACCTTTGATGGCATCATCACGACAGGCTTAGAGAAAGCAGGGATAAAGCCTGTGATCTATTACAATGCAGATAGAGATGCAAGAATATCAACAGAGGAAGAGCTTCCAAATTCTATATTGACGAAAGAGAATGGCTGGTATACAGAAGAAGAGTGGTTGAAAGATCATAAATTTGCGGATGTCAAGGCAGTCGCAGTAGACCTAAGCAAGAAGATGAATGGTGATGATTTTGAAATCGTAGATATGGGCTCTGTGAGCTTTCGGATACATATGATCTCACCAAATGAGGATGAATCCAAGGTAGATGCCGACCACAGCAATACAGCCAATAAGAATGACACGGCTGTCTATGCTTATAACAATTCTGCCTATTATTCAGAAAAAGTAGGAACCAGTACAAAGCATACGGTCATCGGGAATTCTGTACAGGTATCACAACATGAATTAGAAAAAGTAGAGATCGTAAAAGCATTTGGTGGCGATGTACCAAAAGAAAAACAAAATAGTGAGTTCCGCTTTATCGCAAGCTATAATGGTTCTACCTATGCCACACAAGAATATCAATTATTTAAGAAGATAGATGGAACTTGGGAACGCCAAGGAACCAATCGTGTCTATGCGACGGAAGCAGATGGCAGCTTTTATCTGCATGCGGATGAAAAAGCGGTATTCGATGTCAAGGATAAGAATCTGTTGACGGTAGAGGAAGAAGAAAATC
>NZ_CEVYEL010000087.1:0-7664 GCF_982403165.1 Longicatena sp. | reverse complement strand
ATATATAAGAATGTGAGAGTGGTTTTAGAATGAATATCAAGTTAAGCAGCGAGTATGTTACTCTGGGCCAGTTGTTAAAGATGGCAGACTTTATTCAAAGCGGCGGAGAAGCTAAATTTGCCGTAAAAGAGCTTTCAATTTATGTAAATAAAGAGAAAGAAAATCGCCGTGGCAGAAAGCTTTATCCCGGTGATGTCATCAACATTGAAGGAACAATCATAACATTGTCATGAGAGTTTCTGAAATCAGACTGCATGATTTTCGCAATTATGAGGATTTACAAGCTGTTTTTTCTGATGGCATTCATGTGCTGGCAGGAAAGAATGCACAAGGCAAAACAAATTTGTTGGAAGCATTATTGTATCTTTCTACGACCAGATCACATCGGACAAATACAGATAAAGATTTGATCAGAGAAAAAAGCGAGGCTTTTTTTATTCGGGCTAAAATTGAAAAAGAGCATAAAAAAGAAGATATTCAAATTACGGTGAATGAAAAAGGTAAAAATCTCTTTATTTATCAAAATCCGGTAAATCGTGTAAGTGATTTTATCGGTGAATTTAATGCCGTAATGTTTTGTCCGGATGACATGTCATTATTTAATGCCTCTCCTCGCGTCAGAAGACGCTTTGTGGACATGGAATTAAGTAAGATAAGTAAAAAGTATGTGAGTACGCTTTATGTGGCTTTAAAGCTCTTAAAAGAGCGTAATGCATATTTGAAACAAGAACATGTAGATAAGGCTTATTTAGAAGTCTTGACCTCACAGTTGATTGAAGAAGAAGTTGTGATCATACAACAGCGACATTATTTTTTAAAGGAACTATTAGAAAAATGTCAAAAGTTTTATAAAGAACTCTCACAGGATGATACGCTACTTAATATTTCCTATGACAGCTGTATTCCTTTTGATGAAGATAAAAATGTCATGAAAGAAGCTCTGCAAAAAAAATATGCAAAACATCTTGCTCGTGATATCTATCTAAAACAAACAATCATTGGTATTCATAAAGAAGATTTTACTTTTATGATCAATGACAAGGATTTAGCAACCTATGCATCACAAGGTCAAAAAAGAAGTGTCTTATTGGCTTTGAAAATAGGTATGGTTTATATGATACGTGATATCATACAAGAATTTCCGGTATTATTGCTGGATGATGTATTCAGCGAACTGGATGTGTATCGAAGAGAAAAACTGTTAACGTCGTTACCTGCCGAAGTGCAAATCTTCATTTCTACCACAGATACGACGGAAGCAGAAAAAATACGAAAACTGCGTAAGGTTACCTTATGGAAAGTAGCCAATGGAACATTACAGAGATGTTAGGAGGATGTCTATGGATGAAAATCAGATGAAAGAAATCGAAGAAATGGAAAACATCAAGGTTGATCATTCCTATACTGCGGATGATATACAGGTGTTAGAAGGTCTTGAGGCAGTACGGAAAAGACCTGGTATGTATATTGGTTCCACCAGTGAAAAAGGTCTTCACCATCTTGTATGGGAAATTGTGGATAACTCCATTGATGAGGCCTTAGCAGGCTTTGCGACAGATATTGATATTGCGATTGAAAAAGATAATATCATTCGTGTCGAAGATAATGGTCGAGGTATGCCTACAGGCATCGTTGAAAAATCAGGAATTTCCGGTGTGGAAACGATATTTACCATTTTACATGCCGGCGGTAAATTTGGCGGTGGTGCGTATAAGGTATCCGGTGGTTTGCATGGTGTTGGTGCCAGCGTTGTTAATGCTTTGAGTGAATGGCTAGAAGTTACGGTATATCAAAATGGCAATATTTACTTCATGCGTTTTGAAAATGGCGGTAAAGCAGTTGAATCATTAAAGATTATCGGTAAGACAGATAAGCATGGTTCTATGGTACGCTTTAAAGCAGATCCAACGATTTTTACCGAAACGCAGGTTTATGATTTTGAAACATTGAATACCAGAATCCGTCAATTGGCCTTCTTAAATAAAAGTATTAAGTTGATCTTAACGGATGAACGTGAAGAAGAAAGAAAAGAAATCGTTTATAAATATGATGGCGGTATTCGTCAGTATGTAGAATATCTGAATCAGAATAAGAGTCCACTGCATGAAGAAGTTGTTTATGTAGAAGGTATTGAAGATGGTATCTTAGCAGAAATCGCTTTACAGTATAACGATGGATATGTACCAAATATTTATTCTTTCTGTAACAACATTAATACAGCAGAAGGTGGAACACATGAGGATGGTTTCCGCTTAGCTTTAACCAGAATCGTCAATGCTTATGCCAGAGAAAATGGGATGATCAAAAAGGATGAAACCTTAGCCGGCGATGATGTGCGTGAAGGTTTAACGGCTATTATTTCCGTTAAACATCCAGATCCACAATATGAAGGACAGACGAAGACAAAGCTAGGTAATTCAGAAGTTCGTAAAATTGTTTCCAGTATTCTTGGTGAACAGCTGGAAAAATTCTTCTTAGAAAATCCGGATACAGCAAAAATCATCATTGATAAATGTATCCTAGCTAGCAAAGCACGTATGGCTGCGAAAAAAGCCAGAGAGCTGACAAGACGTAAGAGTGCGTTGGAAATATCTTCACTTCCTGGTAAATTGGCGGATTGTTCCAGCCGTGATGCATCGGAATGTGAAATTTATATTGTCGAGGGTGATTCTGCCGGCGGTAGTGCAAAACAAGGACGAAATTCTAAATTTCAGGCCATCTTGCCACTGCGTGGTAAAATCTTAAACGTTGAAAAAGCGCGTTTACATAGAATCTTTGAAAATAATGAAATTCGCTCTATGATTACTGCCTTTGGCTGCGGTATCGGAGAAGAGATGGATATATCGAAATTGCGTTATCATAAGATTATTATCATGACCGATGCCGATGTCGATGGTGCACATATTTGTACACTGATGCTAACCTTCTTCTATCGTTTCTTACGTCCTATTATTGAAGGTGGATATGTATATATCGCCATGCCTCCATTATTTAAGATTCAAAAAGGACAGCGTATTGAATACGTATATGATGAATCCAGCCGTGATCGTGTCATTGCGGAAATGGGTGAAAATGTAAGTATTCAGCGATATAAAGGTTTAGGAGAAATGAATCCGGAACAGTTGTGGGAAACAACGATGGATCCAGCCTTCCGTACATTGAAGAAAGTCAATATCAATGATGCGATGGAAGCAGATAAAGTCTTTGAAATGCTGATGGGTGAAGAAGTTGGACCTAGACGTGAATTTATACAGGAAAATGCTGTATATGCAGAATTGGATGTTTAACAGGAGGTGTATTTTTGAATGGATTTGAATAAAGATAAACTAAAAGAAGTTGATATATCAAAAGAGATGCGAAAATCCTTCCTGGATTACTCCATGTCTGTTATTGTAGACCGAGCTTTACCAGATGTTCGCGATGGCTTAAAGCCGGTACATCGCCGTATTCTGCATGCGATGAATGAGTTGGGTATTGTTGCCAGCAAGCCTTTTAAGAAGTCTGCACGTATCGTAGGTGAAGTTATTGGTAAGTATCATCCACATGGAGATACTGCTGTTTATGATGCTATGGTACGTATGGCACAGGATTTCAGTTACCGTTATATGCTTGTACAAGGTCATGGTAACTTTGGTTCTATGGATGGTGATGGTGCTGCAGCTATGCGATATACCGAGGCGAGAATGAGCAAGATTGCCATGGAATTGCTGCGTGACATTAATAAAAATACTGTAGATTTTGGACCTAACTATGATGGTGAGGAAACAGAACCTAAAGTTATGCCGGCACGTTTTCCTAATTTGATCGTCAATGGTGCTGTTGGTATTGCGGTAGGTATGGCAACCAATATTCCTCCGCATAATCTTACGGAAACAATAGACGCAACCTTTGCGGTTATGGATGATCCGGATATTACAGTCATGGAATTAATGGATAATTATATCAAAGGTCCAGACTTTCCAACTGGCGGTATTATTTTAGGTAGAAGTGGTATTCGTCAGGCATATGAAACCGGACGAGGTTCCATTATCACAAGAAGTAAATATCATGTGGAAGAAATGGGCAATGGCAAGAATCGTATCGTTGTCACAGAAATTCCATATCAGGTAAATAAAGCAAATCTAATTAGTAAGATTGCTGATTTAGTTCGTGAAAAACAGGTGGATGGTATTACCTATCTGAATGATGAATCGAATCGTGACGGTATTCGTATTGTCATAGAATTAAGAAAAGATGTACAGGTAGAAGTAGTGATGAATCAATTGTTCCGTCTGACATCTTTACAGACATCCTTTGGTGTCAATATGCTGGCATTGGTCAATGGTGCTCCTAAACAAATGGGCATTAAAGAAATGCTGCAGCATTATGTAGATCATCAGATTGATGTTGTTGTCAGAAGAACACAGTTTGATTTAAAGAAAGCTGAAGATCGTGCGCATATCTTAGAGGGTCTGCGTATTGCATTGGATCATATTGATGAAATCATTCGTTTGATTCGCGAAAGTCAAAATGATGCAGAAGCAAGAAGCGGTTTGATGGAACGTTTTAAATTAACCGAAATTCAGGCAAATGCAATCTTAGAAATGCGTCTGCGTCGATTAACCGGTTTGGAACGTGATAAGATTGAAAATGAATATCAGGAATTGTTAAAGACAATTGCTGATTTAAAAGATATCTTAGCAAATCATTCCCGTGTTATTCAGATTATTAAAGATGAATTAACAGAAGTAAAAAATCGTTTTGGTGATCCACGACGTACAGAAATCAGTGAAGCAGATTATTCCATGGAAGATGAAGATTTAATTCCGGTGGAAGATGTTGTTATCACAATGACAACAAATGGTTATATTAAACGTATGCCAATTGATACCTATCGTACACAGAATCGTGGTGGCCGTGGTGTCAAGGGAATGTCTGTGAATGAGGATGATATCGTTGAATTATTAACAACCATGTCAACACATGATTATCTGATGTTGTTCACAAACCTTGGTAAGGTTTATCGTATGAAGGGATATAAAATACCTTCTGCAGGTAGAACGGCGAAGGGTCTTCCAGTCGTTAATCTATTGAATCTGGATAAAGAAGAAAAGGTACGTGCTTTAGTACCGGTAAATCCGGAAAGTGAATCAGAATATCTGTTGTTTGTGACACAGAATGGTCTTGTAAAACGTACACCAATGAGTGAATTTGATTCGATTCGTCAAAATGGTAAGATTGCGATTACTTTACGTGATGATGATGAATTGATGGGTGTGAAGGAAACAACAGGCGATGATGAAATTATTATTGCCGGTTCTAATGGAAAGGCAGTTCGTTTCCATGAAGATGGTATACGTGCTATGGGACGTACGGCAAGTGGTGTCAAAGGCTTTAATGTCGATGGTTCCGTTGTTGTAGGTGTTGCGACTTCTAGAGATGGTACGCATTTATTAGCCGTTAGTGAAAATGGCTATGGAAAACGTACAGCTATTGAAGAATATCGTTTAACAACTCGTGGGGCAAAAGGTGTTAAGACAATTAACATTACCCAGAAAACAGGTGATTTAGTATCTGTAAGAGCAGTGAATGGTGATGAAGATGTCATGATCATTACAAATACAGGTATCATAATCCGTATTGCTGTTGAAAATATTGGTATTTATAGCCGAAATACACAGGGTGTAAAATTAATCAATGTTGGAGAAGATGAATCTGTAGCGAAGATTGCTATCGTTGATAAAGAAGAGGAAGCGGAAGATACGGCTGAAGTTTCGACAGAAACAGTTGAAAAAGCAGTAGAAACTGAAGAATCTGCGAAAGATGCCGTGGAACCAATTGACAACGAGAATAAAGAATGATATAAAAAATAAGAAAACGTCGATAAGGATAAGTAATAGAGTCTTTGAGCAAAGAGAGATAACGGCTGGTGTGAGTTATTGTCAAAGCTTTATGAAATCAACCTTGGAGTGAAGTAGTGAATAAAGTAGTTACTTCCGGTAGTACCGTTATCACTTGAGAGGATTCATAGTGTGATGCTATGAATTAAAAAAGGGTGGCAACACGAGGTATCGTCCCTTTCGGACAATACCTCTTTTTTATTTGTAAGGAGGATATAGCGATGTTAGATATGAAATTTTTACGTGAAAACGTAGATTCTGTAAAAGAGAACATGAAAAAGAAGTTTCAGGAACATAAGCTTGAATTAGTTGATAAAGTTGTCGAAATGGATAAAGTGAATCGCCAGTTAAAACAGCGTGGTGATGATCTGCGCGCAAAGCGTAATGCCATGAGCAAGGAAATCGGTGGATTGATGGCAAAAGGCTTAAAAGATGAAGCAAATGCAGTAAAAGCAAAAGTGCAGGCCATGGCAGATGAAATGAAAGAAATTGAAGAAAAAGAAGCGAAGATGGCTGCAGAAATAAAGGAAATCATGATGAAGATTCCTAACATGATTGATCCTAGTGTTCCTATTGGAAAAGATGATTCAGAAAATGTGGAATTACAAAAATATGGGGAACCGATCGTACCGGCTTTTGAAATTCCTTATCATACGGAAATTATGGAACGTTTTAATGGAATTGATTTAGATAGTGCCAGAAAAGTTGCAGGTAATGGCTTCTATTATTTGATGGGAGATATTGCAAGATTACATTCTGCTGTTATTTCTTATGCAAGAGATTTTATGATTGAGCGTGGCTTTACCTATGTGGTTCCACCTTTTATGATTCGCAGCAATGTTGTAACTGGAGTTATGAGCTTTGCGGAGATGGAAGGTATGATGTATAAAATTGAAGGCGAAGATTTGTATCTGATTGGAACAAGTGAGCATTCTATGATTGGTAAGTTCATTGATACAATTTTAGATGAAAAGGATTTGCCTTATACGTATACAAGTTATTCTCCATGCTTTAGAAAAGAAAAGGGAGCACATGGTATTGAAGAACGTGGTGTTTATCGTATTCACCAATTTGAGAAACAAGAGATGATCGTTGTTTGTAAACCAGAGGAAAGTGCAGATTGGTTTGTGAAACTTTATACGAATACTGTTGATTTATTTAGAAGCTTAGATATTCCTGTTAGAACTTTGGAATGTTGTTCAGGTGACTTGGCGGATTTGAAATGCAAGTCTGTCGATGTTGAGGCTTGGAGTCCAAGACAGAAAAAATACTTTGAAGTTGGAAGTTGTTCTAATCTAACAGATGCACAAGCAAGAAGACTTGGAATTCGTGTAAAAGGCAAAGATGGAAAATATTTTGCTCATACGTTAAACAACACAGTTGTTGCTCCTCCTCGTATGTTGATTGCTTTCTTAGAAAACAATCTGAATGAGGATGGAAGCGTAAATATTCCTAAGGTGTTACAGCCTTATATGGGTGGTACAGAAAAGTTAGTACCGAAGAAATAAAAAATTGAGGAAATCACTTAATTTCCTCTTTTTTTGTATTTTCAAGGCATTATTTTCAAAAGCTTGAAAAAGTAAGAAAAAGCTTTATTTAAAGGATTATTTTGAATAAAATAGAATATTTTTACTGCTTGTGATTTGCATTGAAATACTAAGAGATTGGCAGTTGTATATCTCACTGCACATCATTTTCACATTTTAACCACTTTTTTTGTTTCACGTGAAACATTATTTGAAAATTGTTTTACATGAATTTAAATATTGTGGTAGTTTTTTGCTA
>NZ_CEVYEL010000086.1:0-7797 GCF_982403165.1 Longicatena sp. | reverse complement strand
GAACCGTACGTACGGTGGTGTGAGAGGGTGATTTATTTCACCCTACTCGATTTAAGGAGAAGAGCTGCGTTGATTAAAACAAAGAAAAGTTTATGTACTTACATGGGGAAGTGATTAGATAGATCGTTGTTGATGGAATTCACGGATTCATTAGGGAACTCTTATGTTAGCTTTGTATTGGATAAAACACTTATATGGTGGTTTTAGAAGTATAGGATGTTTTATCTGAATGAAGAAATTAGATAGCATTAAAAATTGTTTTGTTACGCTTGTATGCAATGCTACTTGTAAAATGTAGCATCCTACTTGTGAAAACTTCCTTTCCCTTAAAGTACAAACAACGTCTCACCTTTTTTATATCCAATTATTTCATGCACAGCGCTTTTTCTTTACAATTTTTCTATGGTACGTTATCATATAAGTGCAAGTTAACTTTACAAAGAGATGAAACTATGAAAAAACTATACCGATATATTAAATTCCATATAAAAACCGCATGTAAAAATATAACAAGACATTTTGGACTGGCCATGTCCGCAGCTTTTTCGATGACTATCACGTTGCTGCTGATTGCCGTCTTTTTATTGCTGACAAGTAATTTGTCCAATATCACATATCATATTGAAGATGCTTTGACAATTCGTGCGACGATTGATAATGTCGTGACGGATCAGGAGAAAACCGCGTTACAGAAAAAGATTGAAAAGCTTCCACATGTAACAAGTGTGAAACTATCCAGTGGTGATGAAGAATTAGCAGCTTATAAAAAAGAATATGAAAGCAATGACAGTCTGTTCAGCATGTATGAAGGAAAGACCAATCCTATTCTAGATGCTTTTATTATTGAGGTGAAAGATGCGAATAATGTCAAGAAGCTCAATGCACAGATACATGATATGAAAGGTATCGTAAAGGCGAGCTATGGCGGTGAAGAGACGGATGCCATGATACAAACTTTTTCTTCAATGCGTACCGGCAGTTTTCTGTTTATTATCTTTCTAACTTTGGTAGCAATGTTTTTAATCGCGAATAAGATTAAAATGTCTATTTATACAAGAAAGTCAGAAATTGCCATTATGCGATTTGTCGGTGCCAGTAACTGGTGCATTCGCTTTCCTATGATGCTAGAGGGTATTTTAATCGGTTTGGCAGGAGCAATCGTGCCAGCCATCGTAACTGTAGTAGGATATCATTATGTCTATTTAATGCTTGATGGCAGAATGATGAGTGAGATGTTTCGTTTACAGCCAAGTGAGCCGTTGAGCTTACAGGTTGCAGGTATTCTTTTGCTTATTGGCATGGGAGTTGGCTTATTTGGAAGCTTCTTCTCTACAAGCCGTTATCTGCGTTGGAAACGTTAAACATACGTGAAGATATTTTCATGTTAATATGATAAAAGTAAATAGCAAATCTTTATTTGATTTGTTTATTTATAACTCCATCACGTATTTGCCTACATGCTTATTTGACAGAAATATGCTTACGTAATAAATGATCGTATGTTATCGATGCTGATATAAATTAAATGCTTATCGACCTTAACATTTACTTCGTGATAAAAAGAGGAGGATTTGATATGAAGAGAAAAATTTTAATGATTGTTGCATGTCTGTTCATGGTCGTAATGGCTTCTTGTCCCCTAGAGGCGGAAAGTTTTGCAGGCCGTGAAGCGGAAATGAATAAAAAATGTGCATATATTACCGATAAAGCAACGCAGCAAGAATGTATTGCTTATAAAGAATATTTGCAGCAGAAAAGCAAAAATCTATCCTCAGAGATTGATGGTATTAAAAAACAGCTGAGTAATGTAAAAGGAAGCATGGAATCCATTGGAGAGAAGCTACGAAGCAATCATAAACAGGTTGCCAAGATCAATGCGGAAATGGCCAGTGTGGAAAACGCCATTGCTAAAACGGAAGCATCCATTGCCAAGATGAATGTGAAAATTAAAGAAAAAACGGAAGATATTCAAGAACGTGACAAGATGATGCGTGAACGCCTGATTGAGATGCAGCCTTATATTGGCAGTAATAACTTTATAGACTTTTTGATGGGGGCAGACAGCTTTGCTGATTTACTGCGTCGTTCAGAGATTCTTGGACAGCTGAATTCCTATGAATCTGATCAGATCAAAACATTAAATAAAGAAAAAGCGAAATTGAAGGAAGATAAAGAAGTAGTCCAACAGCAAAAGGAATTGCTGAAAGTGCAGGAGCAAGGATTAAAGGACCAGAAGGAAAAAGCGGAAGCCATAAAGGAAGTTAATGAAAAATTAATGAGCGCATATCGTAAACAGGAAGAGCAACTGCTGGATCAGAAAATCAAGACGCAGATGGCGCAGATGAGTATCCCAAAGGTAGATACTTCTTTGGCTGCACAATTTGATGATGAAACAAGCGATAAACCGGATAAGGATAAAAATGATGGTTCTAACGACCATAACGGGGACTCCCAAGATAATAATCAAGGCAATAATGGAAATGGGAACGGAAACGGCGTAAAACCAAGTACAGGATTTATCACACCAATTCAAGGGAATTGGCATTATTCAGCTGGTACATGGGCATATGCGGATGGCAGTGTACATAGAGGAATGGATTTTGGAACATATCAAGCACAGGGCTTGCGTGTTGTTGCCCCTGCCAGTGGTATCGTTATTTGGACATATGGTGGTTGTCCATCTCCATCCGGTGATAATTTTGGCAGTTATTGTGGTGTGCCGGCTACCGCAGGAAATAACTTAACCATGCTGACCAGAGTTGATGGTGTGGTTTATGCTTTCTCCTTTTATCATCTCTCAGGTACTGCTGTATCTAGCGGAACTGCGGTTGCCCAGGGGCAGACGATTGCCTATACAGGAAACAGTGGCAATAGTACCGGGCCACACTGTCATGTGGAAATGATTCGCGTTGGAAATATGAGTTTGAGTGATGCTTTGAATAAGTTTAACAATAGTGGGGATTTAAGCTTTGGCGTTGGTTGGTACGCTGATCCACATGCTTGTTCCAGCTATGGTTCACCATGTCGTTTACGTCCGGAAAATTATTTCTTATAAGATCAAGTGATTATCTGTACACCATAAGGACAGGTATTTATGGTAAAAGAGTGAGCAGATCATGCGTTTGTGCAAGGCACTAAATGGCATGGAAACAAGATAGAAAAACATGCAAGGTGAATACCGGGTTATTCATTTACTGCAAGAACTGGTTTTAAAATTGTAAGATCTTTGTTTTATATGAACTACGATTATATACAATAGCTATAAAAGAAAAAGACGCCTTATTCAGATGACAGCAAAAGAATGCTGCTTTATCAAGAAGGGGTCTTTTTCTTTGTGATTTCATGAAGAAATGTTATAATACAACCATGAAAGAAAAACATGATAAACAACATTTGGTACAAGCATTATTGGAATGGTATGATGCCAATGCACGCATATTGCCATGGCGGAGTGAACCTACGCCTTATCGAGTGTGGGTAAGTGAAATCATGCTGCAGCAGACACGTGTCGAGGCAGTAAAACCATATTTTGAACGCTTTGTAAATGCATTGCCTGATGTGCATGCACTAGCAAATGCCGATGATGATGAATTACATAAGCTCTGGGAGGGGCTGGGATATTACAATCGCGTAAAGAATATGAAAAAATGCGCACAATACTGTGTGAAACACTATGCCGGTTCATTGCCTAATTCCTATGAATTATTAAAACAACTGCCCGGTATCGGAGATTATACTGCCGGAGCGATTGCCAGTATCGCTTTTCATCTTCCATATCCAGCGGTTGATGGAAATGTATTGCGTGTATTTTCCCGCCTTCTTGTCAGTGAAGATGATATCTTAAAAGAACGTACAAAGAAAAAGTTTCAAAATATTATAAAAGAGTATATTCCTATAGAGCGATGTGATGCCTTTACACAGGCATTGATGGAAATCGGTGCATTGATTTGTGTGCCCAACGCCATGCCTCGCTGTAATATTTGCCCATTAGCAGAAGACTGTATCGGTTATCAAAGCCATCAGGCACAGCGCCTGCCCATAAAAGAGAAAAAGAAAGCACGGCGGATTGAGAAGAAAACGATTTTAGTCGTTGTCCATCAAAAGGAAGTGCTGCTGCAGCAACGCGCTGAGGATAGACTGTTAGCAGGGCTTTATGAATTCATCACGTTAGATGGGGAGCGAGAAGAGGAAGAAGTTATGGCTTTTCTCGGTCATGAACGTATACATAAAATCATCAAACTGCGCTCGGCAAAACATATATTCTCACATGTGGAATGGCATATGCAAGGATATTTACTAGAGGTAAAGGAAAAATTGGATGGCTTATGGTGTACACAGCAAGCGTTGGAACAGCAATATGCGATACCAACTGCTTTTAAGGCATATAAAGATGCTTTATATACATGGTGGAGGACGCAAGAATGAAGACATTATTAGAGGAAGTGAAAGGATTTGATCCTTATAACGAACAGGAAGAAGCAGATAAAGAATTATTGATGACTTATCTGACGATGTTTGATGATATATTTTACCGAGAAAATTTAATGGCTCATATGACAAGCTCTCCCTGGATCGTGAATCAGGATATGAGCAAGGTATTGATGATTTATCATAATATCTATGATTCCTGGGGATGGTGCGGCGGCCATTGTGATGGGGATGAAGATACTTTGCATGTCGCTTTAAAAGAAGGAATGGAAGAAACGGGGTTAACTAAGCTTACACCTTTAAGTGAACATATTATGGCTATTGATATTCTACCTGTACCGCCCCATAAAAAACGTGGTAAGTTTGTTAGTTCGCATGTACATCTTAATGTGACTTATGCCTGTGTGGCAGATGAAACCGAAAATTTACACATCAAAGCGGATGAAAATAGTGGTGTTCGATGGATACCTGTAGAAGAAATTGATACTTGGGTAAGAGAAGAAGATATGAAACCGGTGTATCACAAATTGGTAGAAAAGACGAAAGTTTTGGCAGAACAGAAAACAGAAGTCAGTTTGTAGGATTAAATACAACATGTAATCATGTTTTAATAAAAAAGGTGGATGAATGAAGTTATCGGCATTGCTACAAAGACTTTACAAAATAGAAAGAATAAGCGATAAGGCACTTGCCGTTGATTCAGTGAGGATACTGATTCAGTGAGGGTTCTAGAAATAACAAGAGACATTATAGAAAAACATGCTGAAAAAGGCTATTTTAAAACACATGTTATGAGGTGTGATACATATGCTTTATTTCACATGGCAAATTATACAAATTTAGGAGATTACGAATGAATAAATTGGGGGGTTATTTTTATTTCTTTTCCATTTCTAGTTTTACAAATAAGAAAATGCAGAGGAAGTAAAGAGAAAATTTGTATTATTTCTCATTTGTACGATACCAGTTCCGGTAGTTGCTTTCCTACTTCTTTTACTTGGTCTTAAAACATTTATGTCAGTATCATAAAAGCTATACCATAAAAGAAGTGTGCTATGGATAGAAATAAGTTTAGCAAACGTTATTCAGAAAGTGTTTTTTAATTTATCAGGATATACCGCATGCATGTTTGCATGTCTTGATAAAGTATAGGACATTGAAAGAAAAGACAGTTAGAAATTGCCTGTTTACATGGCTTAAAAAAACGGCAAAAAATTTTTATGAGAATTCGATAATCTCGTAGAAAAAAGGAAGACGAAAAAAGAATTTTGAAGTATAATGAAACTGTAATAAGAGAAAGGACAGGTTTTAATTATGCTGGAAAAAATTAAAGGCGGTTTAGTAGTATCTTGTCAGGCGTTGCCTGATGAACCACTGCATTCTTCTTTCATTATGGGAAGGATGGCGCTGGCAGCAAAACAGGGAGGTGCTGTCGGTATTCGTGCACAAAGTAAGGAAGATATCATGGAGATAAAGAAAACAGTTGATCTTCCTGTTATTGGCATCGTAAAACGTAATTATCCGGACAGCGATATTTACATTACACCGACAAAAAAGGAAATTGATGAATTGTTGGAAACGAAGTGTGAGATGATCGCATTGGATGCGACATTGCGTGATCGTCCAAATGGAGAAAAACTGGAAGATCTAGTTGCCTATATTCATGAAAACGGAGTACTGGCTATGGCGGATTGTTCAACCTTTGAAGAATGTGTCAATGCTGAAAAAATTGGCTTTGACTGCGTATCCACAACGTTATGTGGCTACACTCCGTATTCTGTTTTAGTGGATGGGCCAAATATTCCTTTATTGAAAAAACTAGTAGCTGAATTGCACACCCCAATTTTAGCTGAAGGCAAGATCAATACACCGGAAGACCTTGCAGCCGTTTATGAAGCTGGCGTTCACAGTGCGGTTGTAGGCGGTGCTATTACGCGTCCGAAACAGATAACAGAACGTTTTGTAAAAGTCTTAAAGTAAAAAGCTGAAAACGATACCTGGAAGGAAGTAGAAAAGTCATGACTCTTTCGTGTACTAAATGCTGCTTCCTTTTTATGTTGGTTTAAAAACTTTATGATATTGGTTAGGACACTTTATTTCAATGGAATACGAAAAATCTTTTCTGTGATAAGAAAGCTTGTTCGTTTTAAGACAGGACTTCTATTTGTATCATCCTTTTCTAAAGTAGGCACATGACCATGCAAATCTTTATGCTGTGACATATGGTATAAGGAATGCGAGGGGTAGTTATGAATCTGAAAGTAATGAAATTTGGTGGAACATCCCTGCGCAGTGAGGCCACACGCAAATATGTATACCGCCATATTTTAGAATATCAGAAGACACATAAAATCGTGCTGGTGGTATCTGCCATGGGCCGTTATCCGGATGCGTACGCAACGGATACTTTATTAAGTCTTGGGAGCGAATATCTCAGTAAAGAAGAAAAAGCAAGACTTGTTTCCATGGGAGAGCAGCTATCCACGCTAAAGGTGTGCAGCGAATTATTAGATATGGGGATTCATGCGCATGCCCTTTCTTTTTTTGAAGCAGGAATTTTCAGTGATGATCATTATGATTATGCTAAAGTTTTACGTTTGGATGGCACAAAGGTTAAGCAAGCACTTGCTAACTATGATGTAGTAGTCGTAGGTGGCTTTATCTCTATGACTCCACAAGGACATATTACAACATTGGGACGTGGAGGCAGTGATTACAGTGCTGTGCTGTTTGCCGATATGCTGGATCTGAAAGAAGTGGATATTTATACCGATGTAGATGGTGTCTACGACAATGATCCCAAGCTAAACAGCTATGCGATAAAATATGATAAATTGACTTATGATGAAATGCTCAATATGAAGTCACGCGTATTGCATGATCGCAGTGTAGAGTATGCAAAAGAACATGGTATTCGTATTTATCTTAAGGGAACCTTCTCTGGTAGTCAGGGTACGGTCATAGATGCCTAATTCAATTATCACGATTTCTTAAATATTTCTGAACGGCGCAAAATATAGCATATCTTTTTATGAAATATGCTATAATACGATATAGAGGTGAGCGAGTTGAAAAATATCCTGCTGGTAAAAAATCTGAATAGTGAAGAAAGTGCTAAACGCATTGATGCAGCACTTGCGGAAACGCGGGTGGATTATGAAGTGAATATCGAAAAACAATGTGTGGTTGTCATGGGAAACAGTGACATGGTGGCCGTCGCAAGAAAGGTTTTAAACGACCTGGGATTTATGATTTTATAAAAGGCAAATGTTGCCTTTTTTTCTTGTGCTACAAGCGTTTGGATATGTCAAAAGTAATCGAGTAGGGTGAAATAAATCACCCTCTCACACCACCGTACGTACGGTTCCG
>NZ_CEVYEL010000085.1:0-8187 GCF_982403165.1 Longicatena sp. | reverse complement strand
CGTTGCCAGGTAGGAAGACCTGTTCTGAGAAGGACAGGTTTTTTTCTATATAGAGGTAGAAAGCCAAAAATATCCCTCATAAAAGGCCTCCTTTCCATTTTGAGGAAAACGTAGTGCAAGGCCGTTATTGACAATTCGTTATTTCTAATATTTTGTATGAAGCATTAAAAAAACAAGATGAACACTCGTGATTACATATCATCATTTTATCTTATACAGAAATCGTTTTAGAAATTCCTTTTTCTATTTTTAATGTGTTATAATGCACAAGTTATATGAAGGGAAGTGCCAATGATGTCAATTTCAACAGATATATTGCATCAAATGGAAATTCTGAAGTATGCGGGTGCTGTAGATAGAGAAAATGAAATATTATATTTATCATCTTACATGCAACGTGAAACAGGATTACCCTCTACCAACAGGATGAAGAACGTTGTGGTGAATTATTCGCAGTTCTGTGATTGGTCACATACAAAACAAACAGCTTTTGATTTGCAGTTGGTAAAAACAACAAATCATCATGCATATTATCGTCTACAAAAGATATCGACCATAACTACTGGGCAAATGTTTCTGATGACGAATATTGATGATATCCTCGCCATTGAAATGAAACAAAACTATGATCGTCTACAAAATAAAAAATTAACGAATAATATCCCTTGTGGCTTATTTAAGGCGGCATTGGATGAGAGTATGACACTACTTTATCATAATCTTTATTTTAATAAGACTTTTGGATATGATCCTACGGATGCTATTTCAGACATTCAACAGATTGTATTACCTGATGAATTTATGCAACTTCTAAAAGATATAAGAAGTCATAAAATTACCGCTTCTGATACGTATTATTTTGAGGAGGAAAATCGTTGTATTAAGAAAGATGGCTCTATTATATGGGTGTTATGTCGTTATGCGTATGAAGGTAATGATATCTTTGGAGCTGTTTTTGATATCACGGATCGCAAACTGATTGAGGATAGATTACGTATCAGTGAACAGGAATATCGAATTGCGATGAAACAGTTGAATAAGACATTGTTGCGGTATCATATTCCTACAAAGACATTGTCTATGGGAGACCCAGATGATCGTGTATTGGGGGATTATACAGAAGTTAAAAATGTCCCCGAATGTGTGCAAAACATGAATTTAGTCGCAAAGGAAAGCTTAGAGGAATATATGCGGTTCTATCATGCAATGCTGGAAGGTGTGCCACAAGGAAGTGCTATGTTTAAATTGCGTGTAAAAGACAGAGATGATTATGCATGGATAAAAGCACATTACTTTTTAACATATGATAAGGAAAAACATCCGGTTACATCTATCATTTCATATGAAGATTATACGGAAGAATATGATCAGGAGTTGTCTTACCAACGATGGATACAGATATTTGAAAATCAAAAGGCAAATGCGATTGCTTATTATGAATATGATATTACCAAAGATCAGCTTGAGGTGATGGAAAGCACGGTGATACCTGAAATTCCATTTGCGAAACGTCGTTCTTTTACTTTTGTCGCGCAATATGCGGCAAATAACTTTGTTTATGCAAAAGATCGCAAAAAATACCTCACCATCTTTGATCGCCAATATCTGTTATCTTGTTACTATCAAAAAAAGTTTGTCGTGACTTGCGAGCATCGCCGTTATGATGTAAAAAAACATATTTATTGGGCTAAAGCGGAAATACAATTAATGGAAGATCCTTATACAAAGCATATTAAGGCATTCGTTTTGATTCAAGATATTGATAAAATCAAGTGTCGAGAATTAGAAGTGCAGTTGGAGTTAGAGAGTGATTCATTGACAGGATTGTTAAATCGTAAGACAATTGCAGAAAAAGTAGATTATATTTTGCAGGAACAGGAGGAGGAACTGCATGCTTTGATCATGTTGGATCTGGATAATTTCAAACAGCTAAATGATAAATTGGGGCATATGCAGGGAGATGAAGTATTACGTGATGTAGCGCAAATCTTACGCGGCTTAATGCGTTCACATGACTTGTGTGCACGTATTGGCGGTGATGAATATATCTTATTTTTAAAGGATATTTGCAATCGAGAAGCTTTGCGTAAAAAACTTCAGCAATTAAGCGATGCTCTTAGTTTTAATGTAGATGGCATAACGATCAGTGCCAGTTTGGGAGCTTGTTTGGCGCCGGAACATGGCGATAATTTTATGACACTATATCAAAAAGCAGATGAAGCAATGTATGCAAGAAAACGAAATGGGCGCCATGGTTTTCGTATATATGGAGAATAACTGAAATAATCCTTATAGACAACAGACTGTGATTCGGATGGTAAGCACATAAATAGGAACATAAGAATACTCATGTAGATTACCGTATGAAATCTATTTTGAAATGCTGTTAGAAGATAATAGATGTGTGTATCTGTAATTATTTTTGCAATAGAATGCAAAAGATAGTTACGATCACGCATCTTTTTACATGTAGGGATTGCAAATTGTACTTGGTTTCGTTATCATGTATAGGCATGTCATAAGGAGAAGAATTATGAAAACATTAACTTTTCGTCAAATAATAACGGTATCTATGATGCTGTTTGCCATATTCTTTGGAGCTGGTAATATGATTTTTCCACCTGCCATGGGACAATTAGCAGGAACAAGCTATCTTGCGGCTTTGGCTGGTTTTATTCTGACCGATGCTGGAATTGCCATATTAGGAGTTACTGCTGTTGTCCTGGTTGGTAATTCTATGAGTGACTTAGGTAAATTGGTAAGCCCTAAATTTGCATTATTTTTGTCTATCTGTGTGTATATGTTAATAGGCCCTTTATTTGCCTTGCCAAGAACAGGAAGTGTATCTTTTGAAATAGCGGCATTGCCTTATCTTGGAAATAATAATCGAATGCTGTTTTCCTTTTTGTTTACGGCGATATTTTTTGGATTGACCTATTATTTAAGTTCTAATCCTAGTAAAATCGTCGATGTCGTTGGAAAATATTTGACGCCTGTATTACTGATCAGTATCTTCGCTATCTTTATCGCAACCTTATTGTATCCGCAATCACAAGAACCCTTAGCTTTTGGAACGATGACACAAGCGAAGGGAGCTTATGTGGATATACCATTTTTTCAAGGTATGATTGAGGGATATAATGCATTAGATGGACCGGCAGGGCTGGCCTTTGCTATCTTAGTAATAACAGCAGTTCGTGGATATGGTGTCAGTGATAAAAAAGCAATTGCGAAATATACCATTTTATGTGGATTAGGTGCTGCGGCTTTTTTAGGTATCGTTTATTTTATGCTGACCTATGTGGGAGCTATGACGATTACACCATTTGAAAATGGTGGTAGCTTGCTGCATGCAGTGACTAATCATTTATTTGGCAGTGTTGGAGGTATCATTTTGGGAATTGCTGTTTTATTTGCCTGTCTTACCACTGCCATAGGTTTGACAACTTCCTTTTCTGATTATTTTCAGACATTATTGCCACGTGTTTCTTATAAGAAAATTGCTGCTTTTGTCTGTTTATTCAGTTTTGTGATATCGAATGTCGGTTTGAGTCAGCTTATTAAAATCGCATTACCAATATTATTAATTATTTATCCTGTTACGGTTACGCTGATTTTGTTATCTTTTATGCGCCGCTTTATTAAACATCGTAAAAGTGTTTATATCGTTGGCATGGGATTTACCTTTATTGTTGCATTTTTATATGGCTTAGACACAGCCGGTTTATCTTTAGGCAGTGTGAGTGTTTGGGTAAGAGAATTGCCATTTTATGAGTTGGGCTTAGGTTGGGTACTTCCAGGAGCTATTGGCAGTATTCTTGGTGCTTTGCCTTTCCTAAATAAAACAGCAGCTAGTGCTGCTGCCGCACAGGAATAACGCTTATTCTAATGCATAACCTATATTAAAATCATCATACATCATACAGTTGCTTTTCTTCCTCTATTTATATTTTCCAAAGCAATAAGTAATGACATCTTACTGAATAAAAAAGGATAGTGCCCGACAATACGCATCTGGCGCTATCCTTTTCATAAGCCTTCTTAATGGTAACAGCAAGTGTTTGCGATAATACAAGTTGTGCCACCTGCATCAATATAAGGCAGTGTCTTAGAATTGAAAAATTTTCTTTAACCCTTTGGCAACGCCTTCCTCATAGACAGAAGCGGTAACCATATCCGCGAAGGATTTCACATAATCACTGGCAGTCCCCATGGCAACGCCCATCCCTGCCATTTCCAGCATCTTAATATCATTTGTACTATCACCAAAGCAGACACATTCCTCCCAAGTGAGGTTCTCCTTTCGCAATACCTGAGAAATGCCAACAAATTTATCATTATTTGCATTGAAGACATCGTAACAGAAATGATCTTCAGCTACTTCAATCAGATCACTGCGCAGCATCGGGTGCTGCTTTAAGAAAGTATCCAATGCACGCTGATTCTTTGTCATAATGACAGAATTATATGCATTATGACGTTTGTGATAACTGCGGTTTTCATCATAGAATAAATAATCCAATACATGATGATCTCTGCAAAAGTCATATAATGGATAAAAGCTGTCGTAAATATACGATGCATCGCCAAAATGAAACATCAAGCCATTCTGTTGTTCCTCGCACCAGTCAACGATATCCTGTGTGGTTTCCCTTGCTAAGGGATTTTCAAATAACAGATTTTGTTGTGCATCCAACACATAACCGCCATTGATCAATACCATATAATCAAAATAGGGGATGCGTTCTAAGATCAGGTGCATCTGATTCAAAGGTCTTCCGGTAGCTGCACATACCAGCACGCCTTGTTCTTTTAACTTGCGCAGTGCATCCAGATTTGCCTGTTGAATAATGTCGTTTTCTGTTTGATACATGGTCCCATCCATGTCAAAAAAAGCGATTTTGTAAGCCATAAATAAACTTCCTCTTTCCTGTATGTAATCATACCGTTGTCATTATACTAAAAGAATGGGCATTTTTCAAAGAAAATAGAAAAAAGGTGTTGACATCCGATTTCAGTTGATTTAAGATAGATAGGCAAGTGGATTTTTAGGGTTCCCCAACAGCGGGAACTAAATTTACACTTCAAAATGACACACCCGGAAATGTGTGTTTGCGAAAGGAGGATATTATGCCAACAATTAACCAATTAATTCGTAAAGGTCGTGAACAGAGCGTGAACGTTTCTAAGTCACCTGCTCTGAATAGAGGATATAACTCATTGAAAAGACGTCCTACTAACCTGAGCGCACCTCAGAAACGTGGTGTATGTACCCGTGTTGGTACCATGACACCTAAGAAACCAAACTCTGCGTTGCGTAAATATGCCCGTGTTCGTCTGAGCAACGGTATGGAAGTTACAGCTTACATCCCAGGAATCGGACATAACTTACAGGAGCATAGTGTTGTAATGATCCGTGGAGGTCGTGTTAAGGACTTACCAGGTGTTCGTTATCACATCATTCGTGGTACTTTGGACTGTGCCGGTGTTGCTAACCGTAACCAGAGCCGTTCTCTGTATGGTGCTAAAAAACCAAAAGAAGCGAAAAAGAAATAGTCAATTGTGAAAGGAGGAAATTTCAATGCCTAGAAAAGGACATGTAGCAAAACGTGATGTATTAGTAGATCCTATCTACAACTCCAAGCTGGTCACTCGTTTGATCAACAAAATCATGATTGATGGTAAAAGAGGGGTTGCTCAGAAGATTCTGTACAACGCGTTTGATATTATTGAAGTAAAAACAAATGAAAAACCAATGGAAGTTTTCGAAAAAGCTTTAGAAAACGTTATGCCATTATTGGAACTGAAAGTTCGTCGTGTAGGTGGTGCAAACTACCAGGTCCCAGTAGAAGTATCTGCTGAAAGACGTTTGACTTTAGGTCTGCGTTGGATCGTTAACTACGCTCGTCTGCGTAGTGAAAAAACTATGGAGCAAAGACTTGCTGCTGAAATCATGGACGCTGCTAACGGAAGCGGTGCATCTGTGAAAAAACGTGAGGATACTCATAAGATGGCAGAAGCGAACAAGGCATTTGCTCACTACCGCTGGTAAGAAAGGAGTTCATTATGCCACGTCAGTATTCATTAGAAAAGACTCGTAACATTGGTATCATGGCTCATATCGATGCTGGTAAAACTACAACAACAGAACGTATCCTGTATTATACAGGTGTTAACCATAAAATCGGTGAAACCCACGATGGTGCTTCAACGATGGACTGGATGGCACAGGAACAGGAACGTGGTATCACCATTACTTCCGCTGCCACAACAGCAGCATGGAAGGGTCACCGTATTAACATCATTGACACTCCGGGCCACGTAGACTTCACAGTTGAAGTTGAACGTTCATTGCGTGTACTTGATGGTGCGGTAACAGTATTGGATGCAAAAGCCGGTGTAGAACCTCAGACGGAAACCGTTTGGCGTCAGGCAACGACTTATGGCGTACCAAGAATCGTATTCTGTAACAAAATGGACGCAACAGGAGCTGATTTCCTGATGTCCTGCAAGACGATCGTTGATCGTTTAGGGGCAAAATCTTGCCCAATCCAGCTGCCAATCGGTGCTGAATCTACATTCTCTGGAATCGTAGATATCATCGAGCGTAAAGCTGAAATTTATACAAACGACTTAGGAACTGACATCAAGATTGAAGAAATTCCTGAAGATCTGAAAGATCTGACAGAAGAATATCGTGCAAAATTGCTGGAATATCTGGCTGATTACGATGAAGAATTCATGATGCAGGTTCTGGAAGGTGAAGAACCAAGCGTTGAAGAAATCAAACGTGTACTGCGTATTGCGGTATGTAAGGGTGACTTCTTCCCAGTATTGTGTGGTTCTGCATATAAGAACAAAGGTGTTCAGATGGTTCTGGATGCAGTTGTTGATTATCTGCCTTCTCCATTAGATATCCCTGCTATCAAGGGTACATTGGAAGATGGTAGTGAAGTAGAGCGTCACGCAAGTGATGATGAACCATTCTCTGCATTAGCATTTAAGATTGCTACGGACCCATTCGTAGGTAAGTTATCTTACTTCCGTGTATACTCCGGTACAGCAAAATCGGGAAGCTATGTATTGAACTCTACCAAAGGTAAGAGAGAGCGTTTCGGACGTATCGTTCAGATGCATGCAAACTCTCGTAAAGAAATCGAAGAAGTTTATGCAGGTGACATCGCTGCTGCCGTTGGTTTGAAAGTAACGACAACAGGTGACTCTCTGTGTGCTGAAAATGATCCAGTCGTTTTGGAAAGTATGGAATTCCCAGAACCAGTTATCGAATTGAGTCTGGAACCTAAAACTAAAGCTGACCAGGATAAGATGGGCTTAGCATTGGCAAAACTTGCTGAAGAAGACCCTACATTCAAAACTTATACAGATCAGGAAACAGGACAGACGATTATCGCCGGTGTTGGTGAACTTCACCTGGATATCATCGTTGACCGTCTGCGTCGTGAATTCAAGGTAGAAGCAAATGTTGGTCAGCCAATGGTTGCTTACCGTGAAACAATTCGCGAAACAGCTGATTGTGAAGGTAAATACATCAAACAGTCCGGTGGTCGTGGACAGTATGGTCACGTATGGATCAAATTTGAACCTCAGGAAGAAGGCAAAGGATTTGAATTCGTTGACGCTACCGTTGGTGGAAGCGTTCCTCGTGAATACATCAAACCTACCGAAGAAGGTCTGCGTGATGCATTAGAAAACGGTATTATTGCCGGTTACCCTGTAATCGATATCAAAGCAACATTGTTCGATGGTTCTTACCATGATGTCGATTCAAGTGAAATGGCATATAAGATTGCCGCTTCTATGGCACTGAAAGCAGCTGCTAAGAAGTGTAAACCAGTTATTCTGGAACCAATCATGATGGTAGAAGTTACTGCACCAAACGAATACTTAGGTAGCGTTATGGGTGATGTTAGCTCACGTCGTGGGGCAATCGTTGACCAGGAAGAAAGAGGAAATGCGATCATCGTTAAGGCACATATCCCATTGTCTGAAATGTTTGGTTATGTAACTGATCTTCGTTCTTTCACTCAGGGTCGTGGAAATTATTCCATGAAATTCGACCATTACAGCGAAGTTCCTAAGAGCATTGCGGAAAAAATCGTTAAAAACAACAGTTCTGAAAATTAATTGTTGCTTTTATAAAAACTTTGAATTAGAATATACATGAAA
>NZ_CEVYEL010000084.1:0-8219 GCF_982403165.1 Longicatena sp. | reverse complement strand
CTATAATAGCTATAAATATTTAGTTAAATGTCAACAATACAGTACACTAGCTCTTGTTCTACACCATACTAACTATGAATCGATATATATACGAATAAGGCTATCGGTCTACTGCAAACAAGGATTTGTGCATTAAAACTAAATGTAAAAACTATCCAAATGAAAACACACAAACAATAACTTGATACGATTAAAAGAGGTGATGATCTATGATTCGTGTATTGATTATATCTGGCAGTAAAAAGACAACTGAATGCATACGCGAATTTTTAGCATGTGAAGATGACCTCAGTATCACGATCAGCACCCATGCAGCGCACGCTCGCCGTCTTTTTATGACAGCTGCCTATGATTTCATTATCATAAACTATCCGCTTCCAGATGAAGCAGATTATCGTCTGGTATTGGATATGAATGTGAAAAACAATGCCAGCATCTTATTGCTGGTACATCATGAGAAATTAAAAAGTATTGAGGATCGCATGCAGAAAGCCGGTATCATGACCGTTGGAAAACCAATACATCAACATACGCTGTTTCAGCTTTTAAAATTTGCCATACTTACTCAACGCAAACAAAAACAACATCAAAAAGATGAACAGCTATGGAAACAACGTCTGCAGGAAACCAAGGTTATCCAGCAAGCAAAGTGTCTGTTATTAGAACATGAACATATGAATGAGCAACAAGCACACAAATATTTAGAGAAAAAAGCAATGAATGCGCGACTCACACGCTTACAGCTAGCAAAAGCGGTGATACGAAAATATGAAAATAAAACCGAATGAGAAAGGATATATATCTATGTGTAAATTTATCTTTATTACCGGTGGTGTTGTATCCGGCTTGGGAAAAGGCATCACCGCAGCATCTTTAGGAAGACTATTAAAAGCAAGAGGACTGAAAATCTCAGCGATGAAAATGGACCCCTATGTCAATGTAGATCCGGGAACCATGAGCCCTTATCAACATGGTGAGGTCTTTGTGACCGAGGATGGCAGTGAAACCGATTTGGATTTAGGTCATTATGAGCGTTTTATTGATGAAGATTTAAACTGCTATTCCAACGTAACAACTGGGAAGATCTATTGGAATGTCTTACAAAAAGAGCGTCGGGGAGATTATCTTGGTCAAACTGTTCAAGTCATTCCCCATATTACCAATGAGATTAAAAGTTATATTTATATGGCTCAGAAGAAAACGCAAGCAGATATTTTATTATGCGAAATCGGTGGAACTACCGGGGATATTGAGAGCCAGCCATTTCTTGAAGCGATTCGTCAAGTTGCGCTTGAACAGGGACGTCAAAACTGTTTGTACATTCATGTGACGCTTATCCCTTATATACAAAGCAGCCAAGAGCATAAATCAAAGCCAACACAGCATTCGGTAAAAGAACTACAATCGTATGGTATCTCACCGGATATTTTGATTGCAAGAGTCAATGAACCATTAGAAGATACGATTAAAGAAAAGTTATCATTATTTTGCAACGTACCTAAGGAATGTGTCATTGAAAATCGAACGATGCGCTCATTGTATGAGGTACCTTCGATGTTACAAAAAAATGGATTAGATGAGATTGTGCTGAAACATTTTAACTATTCGTTACCATCAGCTGATTTGCATCAATGGGAAGAATTAAGTGAAGTCTTTTCCAGTATTCAAGAAGAAGTTACGATTGCCCTGATTGGGAAATACGTGAAGCTCCATGATGCTTATTTATCCGTTGTTGAAGCACTTCATCATGCCGGTTTAAAAAACAAAGTTCACATTCAAATCCGCTGGATAGATTCAGAAGAATTAACAGAGGAAAGCGTAGCTGAAAAATTAAGTGGCTGTCATGGTATATTAATACCTGGAGGGTTTGGTAATAGAGGCATAGAAGGAAAGATCGTTGCTGCCAATTATGCCCGTATCCATAACATTCCTTATTTAGGGATTTGTTTAGGGATGCAGATTGCTGCTATTGCTTTTGCCCGCAGTGTATTACAACTTAAGGATGCCAATTCTGCAGAGTTTGATAATGACTGTCAGTATCCAATCATCCACTATATGCAAGAACAAAGAGAACTGCTTTCAAAAGGTGGAACAATGCGTTTAGGGGCGTATCCTAGTACCATTAAAAAAGGAACGCAATTGGAAAGAGCTTATCAAAAAAATCATATCGCAGAACGACATCGTCATCGCTTTGAATTTAACAATGCCTATCGCGCATCTTTCGAAGAACATGGCATGTGTATCAGTGGGGTATCACCTGATGATGCATTAGTCGAGGCTATTGAGTATTCTGCCAATGATTTTTATATAGGCGTACAATATCATCCGGAATTTAAAAGCCGCCCACATCGTGCACATCCTTTATTTATAGACTTTATTAAATATGCAAAACAATTGAATAAGAGGAAATGCGAATAACAAAGCAGTATCTTTATGAATAGGAGAAACCATAAAAAGTGCTTTATATGCTTTTTATGATAGTCTATGATAATTCTTTATAAAACGACACAGTCCTACATATGAGTGTGTCGTATTTTTTATAGAAAGGAAAGGGAGGGTATATGTTAGGCTGCATGAACGTTATAGGCAAACACTATTTTCCTACTCCTATTATTTCTTCTTTCAGATAAGCTAAAACCGATTCGCTTTAACGTAAAAGAAAAAGACTGTGTGTCGTACAGTCTTTCTTATACAAAGCAATGCTTATTGCTTTTTATACTTGAATATCGGCATGTATTCCCAATGCGTTTTTTTCTTTGGCTAGAATAGGGTCAATGAAGTCATGGAAATATTCTTCCGTTTGCTGTGGCGCACGGCCAACAAAATTTTGTGGATCCATGATGGCTTCTAGCTGTTCCATATGCATAGGGAACATTTCATCCTCGGCAATACGTGCAAGCAAATCGTTTTCCTTTCCTTCTTCTTTCACCGCTTTTCCAGCCTCCATAGAATGAATACGAATGCGTTCATGCAGTTCCTGACGATCTCCGCCGGCTTTTACCGCATCCATCAATATAGTTTCGGTAGCCATGAAAGGGAGTTCTTTCATCAAATGTGCATGAATGACTTTTGGATATACAACTAAGCCATCCGTAATATTCAAATAAAGATCAAGAATACCATCTACAGCTAGAAAGCCTTCCGGTATACTGATGCGTTTATTAGCTGAATCATCCAAGGTTCTTTCAAACCATTGCGTTGCAGCAGTTAATGCCGGATTTAATGCATCCGAGATGACATAATTAGCTAAAGAAGCCATTCGTTCACTGCGCATAGGATTGCGCTTATAAGCCATAGCACTGGAACCGATCTGTCCCTTTTCAAATGGTTCTTCCACCTCTTTTAAATGCTGTAAAAGGCGAATATCATTTGAAAACTTATGTGCACTTTGGGCAATATTGCTTAATGCCTGAAGTATACGAGAATCAATTTTACGTGAATAGGTCTGGGTAGATACTGGATAGCAATCTGTATAACCCATTTTTTTTGCGATACGTTTGTCCAGTTCCTTAACCTTTTCATTGTCATTGTCAAACAATTCCATAAAGCTTGCTTGTGTACCGGTCGTACCTTTACAGCCTAAAAGTTTTTTATGCTCTAGTAAATAGCAAATTTCTTCATAATCCAACTGTAGATCCTGTGCCCAAATGGCAGCACGTTTACCAAGTGTGGTTGGTTGGGCTGGCTGAAAGTGGGTGAATGCTAAGACCGGAAGATCTTTGTAGGTCAATGCAAATTTTTTCAATTCCGCCAAGACGTTCACGATTTTGTTTTTTACCAGTTCTAATGCTTCATACATGAGGATGAGATCTGTATTGTCACCAACATAGCAGCTAGTCGCACCTAAATGGATGATACCTTTGGCTTTTGGACATTGCACACCATATGCATACACATGGCTCATCACATCATGGCGCACGATTCTTTCACGTTCTTTCGCCACTTCATAGTTGATAGTATCTTTATTCTCAATCAATTCATCCAATTGTTCCTGAGTGATATCCAATCCTAATTCTTTTTCGCTTTCCGCTAAAGCAATCCATAGCTTACGCCATGTTTTAAATTTCTTATCCTGTGAGAATATTTGCTGCATCTCTTTGCTGGCGTAACGCTGTCCCAGCGGGCTTTCATATCGATCGTACATATAAGCTCCTTTCCATTTATCTATTTAAGTAATTTTTTAAGCGATATACAGACGTTTACATACTTCCTGATAGGCATCTTCCACATTTCCTAAATCACGGCGGAAACGGTCCTTATCTAAATGTTCATGGCTATCCATATCCCATAATCTGCATGTATCTGGGGAAATTTCATCCGCTAACACAATAGTATCATGAAATTTACCAAATTCTATTTTAAAATCAATCAATTCGATATCGGCTTTCGCAAAGATATCCTTTAATGTGTTGTTGATTTTAAATGCCATATCGGTAATGGTATCGATTTCTTCACGTGTTGCAATACCAATAGCAATCGCCATATAGCTGTTGATCATGGGATCACCAAGTTCATCATTTTTATAACTGAATTCTAAGATCGGGCTCTTGATTTTTGTGCCTTCTTCCAAGCCTAAACGCTTCGCAAAACTACCAGCCACCTTATTGCGCACGATAACTTCCAAAGGGATGATATCCACTTTTTTCACCAAAGTCTTGCGATCATCTAATTCCTTGATCAGATGGGTTGGAATTCCTTGCTGTTCCAACTTCTGAAACAAAAAATTTGATATGCGATTATTCATGCTGCCTTTTCCTTGAATCGTACCTTTTTTTAAACCATTAAATGCTGTTGCATCATCTTTGTAATCCACGATAACAGCATCAGCATCTTCTGTGGTAAAAACTTTCTTTGCTTTTCCTTCGTAAAGTAATGTGCACTCTTTCATTGTTGTTCATTTCCTTTCCATATACAGATATCTCATAAATAAATATCTTTTCTATAGCATATATCGAACATGAATACCTATGTAAACCAAGCAAAAAAATGTATTGCTTTTTTTACCTTACAATTATAGGGCAGGGGATTTTTCATGTCAATCTTTCTTGTGCTGATATTGTAATGTAACCGTTTAAAAAAGCATTCTCACACTTATTACATGAGAATGCTTCATTGCATTATTTACCTAAAATAATTGATGTCAGATCAACTGGATCAACGATTTTACCATCTTTGTAAACACGCATGTTTCCGGATGCAATTTCATCAATCAGAATCACTTCATCATTGTTGTAGCCAAATTCAAACTTGATATCATACAGATCAAGACCTTTTTTCTTCAAGTCTGCAGCTACAATTTCCGTAATTTTTAAAGTCTGTTCTTTCATGCTTGCGAACATTTCTTCGCTCATGATTCCTAAAGCAGCCAGACCTTCACTGGTAATCAGCGGATCACCTTTGGCATCATCTTTCAATGTTGTTTCTACATATCCGCCAGGAAGAGGTGTTCCATCTTCAATATAATCACCATAACGGCGAATGAAACTACCGGTTGCTACCAGACGGCAGATAACTTCCAAGCCTTTACCAAATACGGTAGCAGGCAGAACTTCCATCGTTGCATCTTCTACATTAGCACTTACGTAATGTGTTTTGATGCCAGCATCTTTTAAGATTTCAAAGAAGTGGATTGAAGTTTCCAGATTTGCTTTACCAATACCTTCGATTGTTAAGCCAACTGCATTTTCGCCTGGATCAAAAACGCCATCTTTTCCAGTACAGTCATCTTTAAACTTCAACAATACGTTACCGTTGTCTAATTTGTAAACATCTTTTGTTTTACCTACGTAGATTTTTTCCATAGTGTCCTCCATATTCCTTAATGACGAAATTATTATAGCATTTCTCAGCATAATTACCACTTAAATTTTACAATTTCTTCAATTTTTTAATTTTTTTTTGCTCTTTTATCGAAAATATTCTTATTTTTAAAAGGCTTTCACATAATTTCTAAGGGCAGTTATATAATAAAAGAAGAAATCCCATAAATTCTATGAAGAACGTAGCGTTTTTAAGCATTTCAAGGTATAATAAGGAAGTGAATTTTACAATACACTTCTAGCAATCAAGGAGGAATTATATGAAGTATCTCGCAATACTGCTGAATAAGCTTGCATCCTTTCTGCTAAGTTTGGTTCATCGCGGAGGTTCTCTGCCAGGACAATTGGCATTGAAGGTTGATGCTAACATCTTAAAAGAGCTGAAAATCTCATGTCCCATCATTTTAGTAACAGGAACCAATGGTAAGACATCTACAAGCAATCTAATCGCTTCCATGTTTGAAACGGCTCATAAACAAGTGGTTACCAATCGTAAAGGTGATAATATGCGTGCCGGTATTACGACTTGTTTATTGAAAGCGGCAAGTCTAACTGGTGTAGTACCTGCCGATTATATCGTATTAGAGGTTGACGAATTAAATATCCCTTATATTATTAAAAGTCTGCCTGTCACCGCATTAGTGGTAACTAATTTCTTCCGTGATCAATTGGATAGGGCAAGGGAGATGGAGCAATTAATCCAAAAGGTAGAAGAAGCGATCCATGATTTTGATGGTACCTTGATCTTGAATGCCAATGATCCCAATGTTGTTCGTTTAAAAGATGCTGCTGTGCAAGCAGATGCACGATACTTTGCCATGGAGCGATGTGAGGAAAGCAAAGCCGTTAACAAAGAAGCAAGTGAAGGTAAATTCTGTCCACGTTGCGGTGGTAAGCTGATTTATGACTTTTACCAGTATTCTCATATCGGTGAATACCATTGTGAGAATAAGGACTACGAAACACCTGCTACAGATGTCAAAGGTAGCGTGAAAAGCATTCGTGATCGCCAATTCATCTGGAAAGATATGGAATTTCATGCACCACAAGGTGGTTTATATACTATGTACAATTGTATGGCTGTTTTATGCGTGGCAGATTTCTTCCACATTGATATGCAGTATGCAGCTAAAACGTTTGAAACCATGGATGTTCCTGATGGCCGTAATGAAGAATTTAACTTTAATGGTCAAAAATGTGTATTGAATCTTGTGAAAAATCCTACAGGTGCCAATGAAGTCATGAAAGTCATAGAAGAAGATCAGGATGATAAAACAGTTTTACTGGTATTAAATGATCATGCGCAGGATGGCACTGATGTATCCTGGATTTATGATACATTCTTTGAAAAATTAGTAAACGAAAAAACCGTTCATATCATCTGCAGCGGTACACGTTGTTACGATATGGCATTAAGATTAAAATATGCAGGTTATAAAGAACGCATTGAAGTGGAAGAAAACCTGGAAAAGGCAGTCGCAAGTCTAAAGAATGCAGATACCACTATGTATGCCATTGCTACGTATACGGCCTTGCAGCCGGTTCGCAAGCTGCTAAGGAGGAATGAAAAATGAAATTAAAGGTATGCTGGATGTATCACGATATCATGGATCTTTATGGAGATAAAGGTAATATGATGGTACTTACGAAACGTTGTAAAGATCGCGGTATCGATATTGAGATTGACACCTGTGCCATTGGTGAAAAGAAAGATTTAAGCAAATTTCATCTGATGTTTCTAGGTGGGGGAGCAGATAAAGAACAGCATATGCTGATTGATGATTTACTTGCCCGTAAAAGTAACATTCAAAAAGCTATGGATAACAATACTTTCATTTTCCTTGTATGTGGTGGATATCAGTTATTTGGTCAGTATTATATCGATGCCAATAATGAAAAAATTGAAGGTTTGAAATTCTTCGATTATTATACCGAAAGTGGCGATAATGGAAAACGTTGTATTGGCAATATAGCTATTCAGTGTAATTTAGATGGTGAAGAATTCATGGCAGTCGGCTTTGAAAACCATGGTGGGCAAACGAGAAATGTAGCAAGCCCATTTGGCAAAGTCATAGCTGGCTATGGAAACAATTTTGAAGATAAAATAGAAGGTTTCTATAATGGAAAGGTGCTCGGTACATATATGCATGGCCCTTTATTTCCTAAAAACCCAAAAATTGCTGATTTTGTGATTTATAAAAGCTTAACAAAAGAATATCCGGATTTGAAGTTTTCAGACCTATTGCCATTGGATGATTCTTTAGAAAATAAAGCGAAAAACCAAATGCTAAAGCGACTACACGCTATTTAAGAGCATTTGATCAGGGTGATGAATATCATCCTTTTTTTATTACAATATTTATTTGTTAAATATTTCACATATTATACAGGGTACAAGAG
>NZ_CEVYEL010000083.1:0-8389 GCF_982403165.1 Longicatena sp. | reverse complement strand
CTTGATTTTCCGGGGTTTTTGAACCATTTTGATATAGTCTGAGCAGTCGATTATCGCTTGCTGAACTGCGGAGCGCGACGAGCTGCTTTGAGGCCGTATTTCTTACGTTCCTTAGCACGAGGGTCACGAGTAACAAATCCAGCTGCTTTCAATGCAGGACGATAATCAGCACTTGCTTCCATTAAAGCACGAGTGATACCATGACGCATAGCGCCAGCCTGACCTGTGTATCCTCCACCCTGAACGTTGATCTTGATATCAAACTGTTCTAAAGTTTCTGTTAATTCTAATGGTGAACGAACAACCATACGCAAAGTTTCTAATGGTAAATATTCTTCCAATGTTTTTCCATTGACAACAATATTACCTTTACCCGGAGTCATAAAGACACGAGCAACAGAAGTTTTACGGCGTCCTGTACCATTGTAAGTTACTGTATTTTTCTTAGCTGCCATTTCTTATTCCTCCTATCCTTTGATTTTCAACTCAACTGGCTGCTGAGCTGTGTGTGGGTGTTCTGCTCCAGTATAAACGAACAGATGTCTACGCATTCTGTCACCTAACTTCGTATGAGGCAACATACCATAAACAGATCTTTCAACCCATTCAACAGTATAGTTTTCCTTCATGTTACGTGCAGTACGTGTACGCAATCCTCCAGCGTAACCAGAGTGGTTGTAGTATTTCTTAGTGTCCAGTTTGTTTCCTGTCATTTCGATCTTATCCGCATTGATAATGATAACGAAATCTCCGCAGTCAACGTTTGGTGTGTAAGTAGGTTTATGTTTTCCTCTTAACACAGATGCTACTTCTGTAGATAAACGACCTAAAGTCAATCCTGTTCCGTCAACAACGTACCATGTACGTTTAACGTCTGCAGGTTTAGTAAATGTTGTTTGGCGCATATTTTTACTTCCTTTCCTATGTAGTTTCCGGGGCTACAAAGGCATAAGTGCCTATTTAATAGTTTATTATCAATCCCTCAAGAAGTCAATAAAAATCTTTTGAAATTCATAAAAAATAAACACTTTATCCTTTAAACTTTCCAAATTCTATCGTATCAGTTATATTTAACCCTAAATCCCGCAATCTTTTTATACCTTCAACACGATATGTATCCGTTTTTAAAGCCGATGGTTCATGAGCATCTACACCAATAATGGCTGTATTGCCAATCTCGGCAGCGATTCGCCAGAAATCCTTATGCGGATACTGCTCCGTCTTCATAATTGCATTATACTCAGCACCTGCCAAATTATACTCCAATGGGATTCCTAATTCCTTAGCCGCTATACATAAACGATACGATTCTTCTACCGCTTTATGATCAAACACCCGTTTTCCTCGCATGAATAAATCTGGATGTGCTAAATAAGCATACAGGCCTGTTTTCATACCGGCTATTGCCTCATCCACATAAAGTTTTAAATAGGTGTCATCCTCACAAGCAGTTCCAAAATAAATACGTTTTTCATCCGTCTTATAATAATGATTTCCAAATATAATATAATCCATATCATAATTCACTAGCAGTGTCTTCAACCATCCCATATATTCAGGGAAATATTCACATTCCAGACCAATGCGAATTGCTATCTGATTCTTATATTTCACTTGCAGTTTTTTAATGCTGTTATAATAATCATCAAACTGACTTGCACGCATTCGCATATGTGCCACATAGTCACTCTTATATTGCCAAGGTGAATGATCAGAAAAACCAATTTCTTCATATCCACCTTCGATAGCTGCAAGCACATAATCTTCATCACTGCCGGAAGCATGCATACAACGTTTCGTATGCATATGATAGTTTGTTTTACGCATATAACCTCCTCCTTTCATCTTTATAAATTTCCATGGTAACTATACCATATTCAAGTAAAAAATGGTATGCGAAAAGCCTTCTTTTCCTAACAATAATCTGCTATTTCTTTCCATGATTTTTTATGGTACGCATCAGCTTCTCTGTTTTCTTTCACCTCTTTTAATAATGATACCTTTATTATCATCCATACTAGTTTACTTATACGCCATAGATGCTCTCAAAAAATAAAAAGAACAAAATGGGGGATATCCTTATAACACTGGCATAGTCCCTAATTCTGTTCCTCATCATCTGCATAATCCACACGAACAAGGTATAATCCCTGTGGGACTGCCTTGTAACGACAGGCATGCTTATCTTTCGCTTCTAACATCTTTTTTATATCAGCTTTTGTAATGCGATGTTTACCAGCTTCTATTAATGTTTGGGATAACATGCGTACCATGTAACGAAGGAAACCGTTTCCTTCGAAAATCATATGTACATGATCCTTTTCCTGTAACACCTCTAAACGAGTAATGGTTTTTACACGCGGTTTTCGCGGATCAATCTTATTACTGGTAAAGCTGGTAAAATCGTGAGTTCCTATCAATACAGTAGCGCATTCCTGCATATAAGCTACATCAAGCTTATGTGCATCCTTTGCCATATAATTTTCCTTAAAAGGATTTAAAATATCATTACTAATCAAATAATCATATCGTTTTCCAATGGCATCAAAACGGGCATGAAACGCTTCAGTAACCTGTTTTACGGACTGTATCCGGATATCTTTAGGTAATAGAGAATTCAATGCTTTTATCCAATGCTTCTCTTGTATCTTCATCTCACTGTCAAAATGAAACACTTGAGCTATAGCATGTACACCGGCATCCGTTCGTCCGCTAGCCACGATTGCAACATCATGCTTGTGCATTTTCGCTAATGCTTGTTCAATAACTTCTTGTATAGAAGTAGTATTCAACTGTTTCTGCCAGCCGCCATAGGAACTGCCATCATAGCTGACAACTGCTTTATAGCGTGCCATAGAATTCCCCTTTCCTTACTCTTTTTCTATCTGAACCTCTCGTAATAACCTTTATACCATTACCGCTTAAATATTATCTTAAACGCCTTTATCTTTACAATATGGATAAATGCACTATTACCAATCTTTAGCTTATGTGCTTAACCTTAAGCACTCTCTTTGACATTTCCTTAAAAGAAGCCAAGATCTGTCATACTTAATACAATCATTCCCACCAGAATTAACACACTTAACAACAATAAAGCTACATCCTTCCCATGCATCTTTAACTGTTTATAACGGGTACGTGGGCGACTAGGAATATATCCTCTGGCCTCCATTGCATATGCCAATTCTTCTGCTCTTTGAAAAGCAGAAACAAATAGAGGTACGATCAACGATAAAATGGCTTTCACCTTTTCCATCAGTTTCCCATTTTCCATATCCACACCACGTGATGCCTGTGCTTTCATGATACGCTGAGTTTCTTCAATCAGCGTTGGGATAAAACGCAATGCAATAGAAATCATCATCGCAATATCATGGGCAGGAACTCCAATCACTTTGAATGGTTTTAATAAATCCTCAATGCCTAAGGTTAGTTCTAAAGGCTTGGTGGTTGCTGTTAAAATCGTTGTGATCATGATCATCAATGCCAATCGTATCACGATGTACAGCGTCTGTGTCAAAGCATCTGTATAAATGTTCCAGCTGCCAATGGTAATGAGCACATCCCCACTGCGTACAACAAGCAGATTAATGATAAGTAGAAAGCTTAACATAAAAAGCATTGGTTTCATGGCTCTCCATAAGAAACTAAGCTTTAATTTCGCTAACAACGCAGTTAGTACTACCGCTATGCCGATAATGATATAACCGGTATAACCGGCCGGTATAAAGATTGCTACCATCATTAAGAGCATTGCCCCAATTTTTGCTCTGGGGTCCATGTTATGTATGATAGACGTTAATGGAAGGTATCTACCCAAAGCAATATTATTCATGGGATTTCACCTCTTTCGCTACTGCCTGTGCCAATTCATCTAAATCAAGAATGGAAGAAGCAATATGAAAACCTTGCGCAATCAGTTCTTCTCGTAAGCGTATGATGGCTGGCGGATTGATGCGCAGTTCTTTTAATAATGCAACCGAACGGAAGAATTCCTTTACATCGCATTGCTTTTCAATCTGACCATCCTTAACCACGATGACCTCATCACAGTAATGCAATACATGCTCCATATCGTGGGTAACGATTAAAACCGTCTTATGAAATTCACGATTCATGCGTAAAAACAGTTCCATCATATCTTTTGCTCCTTGCGGATCAAGTCCGGCTGTTGGCTCATCCAACACCAACACACCGGGGTCCATAGCCAAGATACCGGCAATCGCAATACGGCGTTTTTGGCCACCGGATAAATCAAAAGGAGACCGCTCTAAATAGCTTTCATCTAAGCCGACGACGTTGATGACCTTTTTTACAACTTCCAATGCCTCCTCTTCGCTTGCTCCAAAGTTCTTAGGACCGAAAGCAATATCCTTGGCAATCGTTTCTTCAAATAGCTGATATTCCGGAAACTGGAAGACCAGGCCTACCTGTTTACGCAACGCCTTTAAATTTTTTGGTTTTTCCTTAGCGACAATGTTCTTACCTAATACCTCTAATTCTCCTTCACTAGGCAACAACAATGCATTCAGATGCTGTACAAGGGTTGTTTTACCACTGCCTGTTTCACCAATCACAGCAGTAACCTTACCTTCGGGAATATTTAAATTGATATTTTTTAAAGCGGCATAGGAAAAAGGAGAACCTTCATTATAGGTGTGTGCTACATTTTTGAACGTAATTGACATACTTCCTCAACCGCCCTTTCTAGTGTGGTACATGGCGCAATTTCGATATGCGCCTTCTTTAATGCATTTGTGAACTTCAAGGCAAATGGAATATCCAGTTGTAATGCTATCAACTGTTCTTCCTTCAATAAGATGTCATCCGGTAATCCTTGCATGACAACATGTCCGCCATCCATAACAATAACATGATCTGACTTTGCTACCTCTTCGATATCATGCGTAATCGAAATGATCGTAATACTGCTTTCTTTATGTATTTCCTGGATCAGCTCATTAATTTCTGCTTTCCCTTGTGGATCTAGCATGCTTGTAGATTCATCGAAGATGATGATTTCCGGTGTCATTGCTAAAACGCCGGCGATAGCCACACGCTGTTTCTGCCCACCGGAAAGCTTTGTCGGCTCACTTTGCATATACTTGCTCATGCCGACTTTTTGCGCATAGCGATCGATAATCTCCTGCATATATTCGCTGGCTACCTGATGATTCTCCAAACCAAACGCGATATCATCGGCAACCGTAGCGCCGATAAACTGATTGTCCGGATTCTGAAAGACGATACCAACCTTATCGCGTATATCGTATAGCGTATCCATAGTCAGCTCTTCACCATCCACATAGATATGTCCCTGATCTTTATCCAGCAAACCAATCAATAACTTTGCTATCGTACTTTTGCCACTGCCATTATGTCCGATAATTGTTGTATAGCTGCCTTCTTCAATCGCAAAGGACACTGCCTCAACGGCATTGCGCTCCTTGTCATAAGAGAAGGTTAGATCTTCTACTCGTATCTTTTCCATATCATCACCTCAAAGTTTAGCCCATTTATTATACAACGAAAGCAGAATAAACACAATAAATTACGCCTGTATTTGTAGATGTGTCAAGACATATGACGTGATAGCGTTCTCATATGGAAACATAAATTTGAATCCAGCAATTCCATTATGCAGATGGAACGCTTTTTCACACGTATCCTCATCTTCTTCATGCTGATGGCACTAGGCTTCGCAAGCACTTTGAGCTAGTTCATAGCAGTCATCAAAGAAAAAAAGTGAAGAATTTTCGCCTTCACTTTCCATATCCTTTACTCCTGTTTTATTGGAAATTGCAGTTCCGTAAGCCATTGTGCACTCGTATCTTTATTCCAAACACCATCGATATACACCTCACGAGGCTCTCCTGCGGCCATATAGCCATGCTCTTCCATGTAAGCAATCAATGCTTGATAGGCATAAGGCAACGTTTCATAACTACCTTTATGAAGGACACAAACCGCTTGCTCCACCTCCGATAATTCGACAAAATGCAAATCTTGCATATCATCCTGCATCGCAGTAACCGCCTGAAATATTTCTGCATCAACCTTATTTGCTTTATATCCTCCATCATGGTAACAAGTAAAGCAATAATCTGGTTCTGCACATATACAACCGGCTTTTTCCATTGCCTCTCCCATTTTTGGCATATAGGTAAATAAATCTTGATAACTATCTAATTGTACACGCATGGATGCACATTTCACCTTAGGCAAGGATTTTATAATGGGATGATAAGCAGATACCGTATCCTCTTTGGCCAGATAACCTTCAATGGCAGCTATTTTCTGTGTCAAATCACTCACAGACTGCAGTAACTTACTTTTCTTCATCAATAACATTCCTGTTTCGTTAGCACCACTTAATATTTGTTGAATTTCATCCAAACGAAAACCAATTTGACGTAAAACGAGAATACGATGTAAGATTGGCAATTGACTAGAACTGTAATAGCGATATCCGTTATGCTCATCCACATATGCAGGCTTCAATAAGCCAATCTCATCATAATGACGCAATGCTTTAATCGTAATCTTATTCATTTGCGCAAACATTCCAATACGGTAATAGTAAGGTACCTCTTTTTCTGTACAATGGTAATTCTGTTCCATCTGCATCCTCCTTTTGTTAATCCCAGCGGAATAATCGAATTGCTATTTGATAGCCGAGTATGCCAATTAGTAATAGTATGCCAACCGCCAGTAGTGTTTGTTCATTCCATATCCCCATAGAAACATCCTTTAATACATGAATTCCTTGCGTTAGGGGCAATACATCCGCAATGTGTTGCAACGGTGAAGGAAACAATTCATATGGAATGGTTGCTCCGGATAAAAATAACATAGGGAAATAGACAACACTGCAAATGATATTCGTAACCTTTAGCGAAGGTGATAGACCAGCAATGATCATTCCTATGCCATACATCGAAAATAACACGAAAACGTAAGCTCCTAGAAATAAGAAGGGATTTCCTTCCATATGATAATCAAAAAATAGTATGGCGCATAAGCTTATCATACAGGCTGATACGATTGCCGTCAATGCGGCGATAAGTGTTTCCACTAATAATAACACGCGCGGACTTACCGGTGTCACAAAAAAATGTTTTAAGATTTTTTTATCACGATAATCGCTGAACGTCATAGGAAGACCCATGAATGCTGTCGCACAGATACCAATGGTGATTAGAGAAGAAAATGCACTTTGCATAAAGGTATAGCCACTATTTCCTGCTTGTTGATCTTTCGCGATAAAACCAATCAAAAATAAGATTCCTACCGGCATGATCACACCAAAAATGATACCATCCGGACAGCGAAGAGCTAATTTCCCTTCTATTTTAAACAATGTCAAAAAGCGCTTCATAACTTAGTCACCTCCATATAGTGTAAATAAGCTTCTTCTAAACTGGCAAAACCTTTTGCAATATCTGCTACAGTTCCTTCCATAATAGCATTTCCCTGTTTCAATAATAAAATGCGATCACACAAATACGCTGCTTCTTCCATATAGTGTGTCGTTAACAAAATGGTCGTACCTTTTTCTTTCCATAACAAAAGACGATCCCAAACCGCTCTTCTTGCGGCTGCATCTAACCCTGTCGTAGCTTCATCTAAAAAAAGCATTTCCGGTTTTGGTAGCAATGCCAATAGGATAGATAACTTTTGGCGTTCTCCTTGTGATAAATGCGCTACAAAATGATGTGCAAACGGCGATAATTCAAACTGTTCCAATAGTTCATGGTAATCTGCAGGATCTTGATACAGTGATGCCATTTCTTCGCATAATTCCCTTACCCGAATATTGTTTTGATAACTTGATGCCTGCAGTTGTACTCCAATCCTTTCAAAGATTGTTTTATCTATGCTAGCACCATCTTTCTTTAAGAGCCTGATTTTTCCTTCATCAGGGTTTTGTAAACCAAGAAGCATTTCGATCGTTGTCGTTTTCCCCGCACCATTGTGTCCTAGAATACCGAAGATTTCACCTTTCTTCACCTCAAAAGACAATTGATTCACCGCAATTTGTGTTTGAAATCGCTTTGTCAGATGTTCCACTTGTATACATAATTCCATCATTCATACCTCCTTGTAAATCAAGGATATATCCTCCTGTTACAGGAGAGTCAAGCACTTTAATAAAACTATGAGAACCTTTATCGTACAATGAATAAAAAGATCTTTTGTTGATAAAATATTTACCTGTTTGCTGATCATCAAGAATAATCCATTTAATAAAAAAACTTAATCTTTCGCATCATGATTAAGCATAAGCGTCATCATATGGATAAATCGAGTAGGGTGAAATAAATCACCCTCTCACACCACCGTACGTACGGTTCCGTATACGGCGGTTCGTTTTAATTTCAAAGCG
>NZ_CEVYEL010000082.1:0-8481 GCF_982403165.1 Longicatena sp. | reverse complement strand
TGCGATATGTAAATTGTATCTTTACATCTATATGGATATAAAAAGTAAACAAAAGTATCATAATAACCCAATGTAGTTAACCTTTTGTAGTATATCTAAGTAAAATAAATAGTATAAAGGGGCGATATTTATGACAATAGGAGAAGCAAGCTGTAAACGTATCTTGCAATTATGCAAAACAAACGAAATCACCTTAAATGGTCTTAGCACAACATGTGGTATCACACAATCAACATTAAATAATATTAAGTTTGGAAAAAGTAAAAATCCAACGATATCTACAATTAAAAAAATATGTGATGGCTTATCCATCACGATAATAGAATTTTTTGATGATCCACTTTTTGAAAACTTAGAACCTGAAATCGGTTCATAAACAGACGGCACAAGCTGTCTGTTTTTTTATGATAGCATCCTTTTCGTTGCTGAAGTATTACATAGATGGATAAAGAACATAACGCTTTTTTCATACTGTAGATTTTTGAGAAATCGTAGTTTATAAGCTATGCAAATGCTTTGCATAGTTAGATCATATAAAGATAGTAATGAAGCAAAGCTGTTAAAAAAAGAAGATTGCATATGAGCAACGAAAGTGCTGAATATCCAATCTTCTTTTGTCATTCTTATGTTCCTATCTTAGTGTTTAAAGTGACGCACTCCGGTATACACCATCGTAATGTCATGCTCATTACACACATCAATGGACAGCTGATCCTTGATAGAACCACCTGGTTGAATAATGGCTGTTACCCCTGCTTTCACTGCTTCTTCTACTGTATCCGGCATAGGGAAGAAAGCATCACTGCTCATAACAGAACCTTTGGCTTTTTCACCTGCCTGCTCAATGGCAATCTTTGCCGCACCGACACGATTCATCTGACCGGCACCAACCCCAATTGTCATGTTATCCTTGACCAATACGATGGCATTGGATTTCACATGCTTTACAACCTTCCATGCGAATAACAATTGTTTCATTTCTTCTTCGGTAGGCTTACGGTTTGTTACACAACGCAAATCTTCTTCTTTCAGCTTATGGTCATCAATATCCTGTACCAATAAGCCATCGTTAACATTCGTATATTTATATTTTGTTGTTACCTCTAAGGTTGTATCTAATTCCATCAGACGGATATTCTTTTTCTTTGATAAGATTTCAAATGCTGCCGGTTCAAAGTAAGGCGCAATGATAATTTCCAAGAAAATGTTTGCCAGTTTTTCCGCAACAGCTACATTGACCGGCTCATTCATTGCCACGATACCACCGAAGATGGAAATTGGATCTGCTTCATAAGCCTTATCCCATGCTTCTTCCAAGGTAGCACCGATACCTACTCCACATGGATTCATATGTTTCAATCCAACAACCGCACACTGTCCTTCAAAATCCTTTAAGATTTCAATCGCTGCATTGCCATCCTGAATGTTGTTGTAGGATAATTCCTTACCATGCAGCTGTTTGGCATTTGCCAAGGAGTAAGAAGGTTTCATACCTTTATAGAAGGCAGCACTTTGATGAGGATTTTCCCCATAACGAAGATCTTGTACTTTATCGAAGGTAATCGTTAATTTTTCAGGATATTTTTCACCCGTTTTATTTGTCAGATATTCCGCAATCATCGCATCATAGGCTGCTGTATGACGGAATACTTTCGCTGCTAAAAGTTCTCTGGTATCCGGACGGGTTTCACCGTTTTCACGCAGTTCATTTAATACCATTGCATAATCACTAGGATCTACGATCACTGGGATATAGCGATAGTTCTTAGATGCACTACGCAGCATACTAGGTCCACCGATATCAATGTTTTCAATGATTTCTTCATGCGTTACACCTGGTTTTTGTACGGTTTGTTTGAATGGATACAAGTTTACACAAACCAAATCAATATAATCAATACCTAATTCCTGAATCTGACGAACATGCTCCGGATTATCACGTACACACAATAACGCTCCATGTACCTTTGGATGTAATGTTTTTACACGACCATCCATGATTTCCGGAAAACCGGTAACCTCTGAGATACCAATGGTATCTAAACCGGCATTATCCAAAGCCTTCTTTGTACCACCGGTAGATATAATTTCATAACCTAATTCTTTTAATCCGGATACGAATTCAATCAGATTTGTTTTGTCAGATACACTTACTAATGCTCGTTTCATAATAACACCGCTCTTTCTTTATTTATGTTCTTCCATACGTTCACAAACTGTCTTTACTACACGTGGAAACATATCATATTCCTTCGCATGCACATGTTCTTCTAAGGTTTCCAGATCCCAGGATGGATCAATCATGATCTTTTCCTGATGAATGATTTCCCCTGTATCGACACCTTCATCTACATAATGCACGGTAACCCCTGTATAAGATACCTTTGCTTCAAAAGCATCTTGAATGCTATGCGCACCGGGGAAGGCAGGTAAATATGCCGGATGCAGATTGATGATGCGATTTGGATAGTTGCTTAACAGCACCTTGCCAATAAAACGCATATAGCCTGCTAGAACAATCAATTCAACCTCATAGCTCTCTAAGGTTTTCATGATTTCTGTTTCATAGCCTTCTTTACCGCCATAGCCCTTAGGATTCACATAGACACATGGGATACCTAAACGCGCTGCACGCTCTTTGGCATATGCTTGTTCCTTATCGATAATCAATACCTTACAAACGGCATTATCGATATGTCCATTGTTTATTTCGTTGACAAGATTCTCAAAGTTAGAACCATTGCCACTGGCAAATATCGCAATGTTTACCATGTTAAATCCACACTTCCACTATCGGTTACTTCACCGATGACATAAGATTCTTCGCCGATTTCTTGTAACAGGCTTTGTACCTTTTCTACATCTGCTTTATCCACAGCCATCATAAAGCCAATACCCATGTTGAAGACATTGCACATTTCCTTCATAGGAATATCCCCTGTCTTCGCAATGAAATCAAAGATTGGTTTATGTGGATATGTCGTTAAATCGATAGAAACACCCTGTCCATCCTTTAACATTCTTGGTACATTTTCATAGAAACCGCCGCCGGTAATATGACTCATGCCTTTGATATCCACCTTGCCTAGCAGGTGTTTAATAGCTTTGACATAAATCTTAGTAGGGGTTAATAAAACATCACCTAGTTTTTCATTACCTAATTCTTCATAACGCTTATGTAAATCTAATTTCGCATCCTTTAATAAAACCTTGCGAATCAAAGAGAACCCATTTGAATGTACACCGGAGCTTGGTAAGCCAATCAACACATTGCCTTTTTCAATCTTCTGGCCATCTAATAGATTACATTTATCTACAGCACCCACACAGAAACCGGCAATATCGTAATGTTGTACATCATACATATCCGGCATTTCTGCTGTTTCGCCGCCAATCAAAGCACATTCTGCTTGTACACAGCCATCCGCTACACCTTTTACCAATTGCTCGATCTTCGTTGGCTCATTCTTGCCCACTGCCAAATAATCTAAGAAGAAGATTGGCGCAGCTCCTTGTACCAAAACATCATTTACACACATTGCGACTGCATCAATACCAACGGTATCATGCTTATCCATCGCAAAAGCAATCATCAACTTGGTACCAACACCATCTGTACCGGAAACCAAAACCGGCTCTTTCATATTTAACATGGATAAATCAAACATACCGCCAAAGGCGCCGATAGAATCAATCGCACCTTTTACCTTTGTACGTGCCACATGACTTTTAATCAATCTTACGGATTCATAGCCAGCTTCCAGATTGACACCGGCTTCTCTATACTTATCACTCATATTCTCTTTACCTTTCTGTATATCCTATACATGATAGCGATGCCTGAGGATGTGTACACAGGCATTGCTATCTTTTTCATACCTTCTTATTTATTTTTAAAGTAGTTCACACCGTTTTCAAAGATGTTCTGTAGTTTATTACCATCAATATTCTTAAACAGTCCATCTTCATAACGTTCACTATGTCCCATCTTACCTAAGATACGACCATCCTTAGAGGTAATACCCTCAATGGCATAGTAAGAACCGTTGATATTATACGTGCCATCCATAGTTGGATTACCCTCTAAATCAACATATTGTGTCGCAACCTGTCCGTTTTCAAACAATTCTTTGGCAACTTCTTCGCTTACCACAAACTTACCTTCTCCATGTGACATGGCAATGCTATGGCAGTCATTTGGTGTAAAGCTAGACAGCCAAGGAGATTTATTGCTGGTAACTTTCGTTGTCGCAATATGTGAAACATGGCGGTTGATGTTGTTACGGAACAAGGTAGGAGAAGCTTCATTCAGCCCTTCAATATTGCCATATGGCAATAAGCCACTCTTGATCAATGCCTGGAATCCATTACAGATACCAAGAATCAGACCATCGTTGCTTAACAATGTCTGAACTGCTTCATTTACCAATGGATTGCTTAAGACATTCGCAATAAACTTACCACTGCCATCAGGTTCATCACCGCTGGAGAAACCGCCAACTAACATTAAGATCTGCGCATGGGCAATTTTTTCACTTAATTCTTTCAAACTGCGTTCAATGCTCGTAACATTCAGATTGTTGAAGACATAGATTTCAACTTCGGCACCGGCACGTTCAAACTGCTGTTTCGTGTCATATTCACAGTTTTGACCAGGGAAAACCGGAATGATAACTTTCGGTTTGTCATACGTCTTGCTTGCTTTCTTATGTTCTGTGCTTGTATAGGTAGGTGTATCCACACGTTTTCCATCATGATCAACACTCATTGGATAAATCTTATCATAACGCTTGCACCAAACAGCGATAGCATCATCAATGTTGATACGTTCCTCATTGATACGAATACTGTTTGTATCGGTTGTTGTACCTAACAGGATGAAGGCATCATCTTCGATTACCTTATCACTTTCAACGATGATAGAACCAATGCTGATATCAAAAACAGGTTCATTCGTCACAACATCGATACCAATCTTATTACCAAAGCTCATCTTACATAAAGTTTCGGCAATACCTCCAAATTTCACGGTAGCAGCAGCTACGATATCTTTATTTAAGATATGCTTACGCACAAGGGCAAAGTTTTTCTTTAACTGTTCATAATCCGGAGTCTTGTTTGCTTTTGGTGTGTGTTTTACCAGATACAGGTTATGACCTGCTGCTTTGCATTCACTGGAAATGATATTGTCTGTCTTTTCGGTTGTGACGGCAAAGGTAATCAAGGTAGGTGGCACACTGATATCATTAAAGGTTCCGGACATGGAATCCTTACCACCGATTGCCGGTGTTTCAAAAGCCATTTCTGCCTCAATCAAACCAAGCAGTGCCTGCATAGGTTTGCCCCATTTTTCAGGGTCTGTATGTAAACGTTCAAAGTATTCTTGATTGGTTAAACGACAAGTAGCATAATTACCACCTAACGCTGTCACTCTTGCCAAGGCTTCTACGACAGAATAGCTAGCTCCTAAATAAGGAGAGTATAAAGATACCTCAGGATGATATCCATGTGTCATGATGCTTGCCGTATTTGTGAAACCAAAGACAGGCAATTTCTGTACGCTGCCTTCTGTTTCAGTTAATTGATACTTACCGCCAAATGGCATTAAAACAGTAGACTTACCGATGGAAGCATCAAACATTTCAGCCAAGCCAATCTGAGAAGCAACATTTGGCTGCTGTAAGTCTTCTTCAATGCTTTTCACACTACTGTGGAATGGATCTTTTGTTGTTAAGCCTTCTTTCACAAGAACATCCTGTAAGCCTCGCACACCATTGGTATCCAGGAAAGCACGTGACATATTCACGATTTCCTTACCTTGGAACTGCATTACCAAGCGTGGTTCTTCGGTTACCACAGCAACGATGCAAGCGTCTAGATTTTCTTCATAGGCATATTGTTTAAATTCATCAAAGTCTTTTTCTTCAATTAATACAGCCATACGTTCCTGTGATTCGGAGATTGCTAATTCGGTGCCTGATAAGCCACTGTATTTTACTGGCACTTTATCCAAATCAATTTGTAAACCATCGGCTAATTCACCAACGGCAACACTGACACCGCCGGCCCCAAAGTCATTGGCTTTCTTAATCAAACGTGTCGCCTTTGGATTACGGAACAAGCGCTGCAGCTTACGTTCAATCGGTGCATTTCCTTTTTGAACCTCACTGGAACATTTCGTTAAAGAGGTGTCATTGTGTTCCTTACTGGAACCGGTAGCTCCACCGACACCATCACGTCCGGTAGCTCCACCAATCAAGACAACGATGTCACCGGCATTTGGTTTTTTACGCACAACATTTTCTTTCGGTGCTGCTCCAACGACTGCACCAACTTCCATACGTTTTGCGACATAGCCATCATTATAAATTTCTTTTACATATGTGGTTGCTAAACCAATCTGGTTTCCATAAGAAGAATATCCGGCAGCCGCTCCCTTAGAAATACGGGATTGTGGCAATTTATTTGGTAAAGCTTCCTTAATATCTTTTGTAATATCACCGGCACCGGTAATACGCATTGCCTGATAGACATAGCTTCTTCCTGACAATGGGTCACGGATGGCACCACCGATACAAGTGGATGCGCCACCAAATGGTTCAATTTCCGTTGGATGGTTATGCGTTTCGTTCTTAAACATCAACAGCCACTGCTGATCTTCACCATCTACATCCACCGTGATTTCAATGGAGCAGGCATTGATTTCATCACTGACTTCCATGTCTTCCAATTTACCATTCTTACGCAAATATTTACCGGCAATGGTTGCCATATCCATCAAGGTCATAACTTTCTTATTCCCATGTACCTCTTCACGTAAATGCAAATAAGTTTCATATGCCTTCTGGATGCTATCCTGTAAAGAACCGGCATCAAAGGTCACATTCTGTAAGATTGTTTCAAATGTTGTATGACGACAATGATCAGACCAATACGTATCCAATACCTTTAATTCCGTTAAAGTCAGATCACGCTGTTCTTCTTCTTTGAAATACTTCTGCACATGGGCAATATCTGCCAAGGTCATAGCTAAGCCATGTTCCTGACGAAGTGCTTCTAAGCCTGCTTCATCCAAAGCACAGAAACCTTCTAAAACCGGAACAGCTTCGATTTCAACATCTTCTTCATTGATTAAAACAGAAAGATCCTTTTCTCTCATTTCCACAGGGTTGATAAGATAGTTCTTAATGGCGATAAGTTCTTCTTCACTTACACTGCCATCCAGAATAACGATCTTTCCACTTTTGATAACAACATCCTGCTTATTATTCAACAGCATCAAACACTGCTGTGCGCTATCAGCCCGCTGATCATATTGTCCAGGCAGACATTCATAAGCAATGTATGTCTTTCCTTCCAATGCGATTTCATCAAATACTTCATCTGTTACTTTTTCTGATAATACCTTATCCTTTAACAATTCCATATCATGGTCATCGCCATTGAAAACATCATAGACATTGTAAAGTTCAATACCATGTACATCAGATAAATTCAAATTCTGTTTTAATTCATGAAATAAAGAATCTGCTTCTACACGAAAAGCTTCTTTCTTCTTCACATACACACGATAGTTCATCTTCTTCTCCTCATATTATTCCACTTCAATTACGGAATCTTTGATAACTTTTTCAGCCATTGCTTTCTTAAAGGCTTCCATTTTTTCAGCCATTTCATCATCGCTCAAGGCAATCATCTGCGCTGCTAAGATAGCGGCATTTTTTGCACCGGCTTTACCGATTGCGACAGTTGCGACAGGAATTCCACCAGGCATTTGCACGGTACTCAACAAAGAGTCCATACCACCTAATGCACTTGTCTGAATAGGAACACCAATCACTGGTAATGTCGTAGAACTAGCAATCACACCACCTAAGTGTGCAGCTCCACCGGCAGCAGCGATAATAACCTTAATACCGCGTTTCTTTGCGCCTTCTGCCAACGCGATAACTTCATTTGGTGTACGATGTGCTGATAAAGCATGTGCTTCAAAGGGGATATCGAATTCCTTCAGCTGATTGAAACAAGCTTCCATAGTAGGAAGATCACTGCGACTTCCCATTAAAATACTGACGATAGGTTTCTTTTCACTCATTTGCTTTTCCTCCTTAGAAATAAAAAATACATATCAAGCATCTCTTAATATGTACACTAAAAACCGTTGAATTGTGTAATTAATATAGTGCATCTTCTTAAGACCATAAGTAAGACCTCCTATAAAAATATAAAGACGTACCTGCCTGCCAAGCAAACAAGTACGTCTCGAACAAAAAGAAAGAGTAATTGTTTGCTTGTAGCCCGTGAATTTACGGCTCACGGCTAGAAACTCTCCATCCATATTATGGAGTATATACAAGCATATTGTCAATACATGATTATTTTACTAAACTTCCTATGGTATTACAATAGGTTTTCTTAATTTTTACATATATTTATACAGGTTTATTATCATTTTTACCTGTATTCAATATAGCATAGAAA